>VXOZ01000062.1 GCA_009839775.1 Chloroflexota bacterium
AATGCATGCATCCCGGCGGGCGTTTCATGCCGGTCTTGATTGTGGATAATGATCGCATGTTTCAGTTTTGGCAAGCCCGCTTCCGAAAATTCGGACGTGGATACATTAACCTTGAGTTGTAGAAACATTTCAACATAGTTACTGGACTTGAATTGTTGGGCCATAATGATGGCCTTGCATCCCGCAGTTTCCAGCACATGTTTTAGTTCCGATATTTTGTAGGCAGGGTTGATGGTGACCAGAATCACCCCCGTCCGGGCGGTGGCAAATTGCGTTAGCAGCCACTCATAGCGATTCGGTGACCAAATGCCGAGGCGATCCCCCTTCTTCAATCCCAAAGCCAGAAATCCCGCAGCAAGCCGATCAATATCTGCCGCAAACTCCTGCCAGGTTTTCCGGATGCCCTGACCGCAAAACACCACGGCTGTTCGTTTGGAATAATTGCGAACAGTGTCATTGACCAACTCTGGGATGGATAACTCAAGCAGGGGAGTCGTGGTATCTCCCTTTACATGGGACATGCCGGGTCGCACGAACCTGCGGGTTGATTTACGGCTATGACGCGTAGGGGAGGAAGATGAACCGGCAGGAATGCCTGCAGAATCAGTCAGTGGTCTGGAAAGATCGGTAACTGGTTCGCTGAGCCTGCCCATGGGGTAATCAAAAATCCTGCCAGTTCGATGATTGTTCGAATTCATACGCAGCCCGGTATATTGTTGACTCATCCAGATGCTTCCCAATCAGCATCATTCCGACCGGTAGTCCCTCTCTTAGCCCGCATGGTATGCTCATGGCGGGATGCCCGGTACAACTGAATGGTGCGGTATTCACAATCATTTCAAATGCCCGCTGAATATATAGTGATAGCGGTGCATCGGGCGGAGGCAGGGGGGTTGCCTTCATCTGAATCGTTGGCATGACCAAAAGATCGAATTGCTGAAGGGCATCGTCATAGGCACGGCGCAGTCTACGCGAAAGATTCTGGGATTTTCCATAATATCGCCCCCGATGATGCTTTATGAAATATTCCCCGATCATCATGCAGATTTTGAGACTGGGGGACAGTTCATCAGCACGGTTTCGCCAGTTTGCATAGTGGTCGATCATGCTGGTCAGGTACAAACCGCGGTAGTTGGTTCCAAATGTATTGCCATGCATCATGAAGTCGGTTAATCCCTCAAGAGCAATGGGGGTCCATATGGCAGAACCCTGCCGGTGCAGGGGGATTGACAATTCTTCAGCCCTTGCTCCCAGAGTACGCAGCAAATCAATTGCCGAGTGTACACATTCGTCTACATCCGGTTCACTGTTTGGCCATCCGAATCCTTCATTGACGACCCCGATGCGCAACCCTGCAATTCCCTGAAGCATGTCCGTAGCATAGGCGCTTGTTTTCGTGTTGTATTGACGGGGGTCCAACCCATCATCGAAACCGGCAATGGATTCAAGCAGCAATGCATTGTCATGCACAGTCCGGGTCATTGGCCCAACGGTGTCAATAGTACGTTCAATCCCCATAATGCCTGTGTAGGGCACCAACCCATGAGTTGGCTTCATGCCATAACAGCCTGACCAGGAAGAGGGTATCCTGACAGACCCACCCTGATCACCTCCAATGGCCATGGGTACTTCCCCCGAACCAATCAGGGCACCGCAACCTGATGAAGACCCGCCTGATGAATGGGTGGTTCGCCAGGGGTTTTTGACTGGCCCGCCGCTACTGGTATGACTCCCGCCTGACAGGCAGAGATATTCACATCGTGCCTTTCCGACAATTTTTCCCCCGGCATCCAGAATTCGGGTAACAATGGATGCATCAATATCCGGTACATATCCATCCATAATGGACGCACCATTCATCATTCTGATGCCAGACAGGCAAATCGTATCTTTTAACACCACCTCCTTGCCATTAAGCGGGCCGCCCGGAGATCCCGGAATATCGCATTTCATATACCAGGCGTTCAGCGGGTTTTCTGATTCTGGGGGCATATGACCGCCGGTTCTAGGGTATTTTACCGGGGGCAATTCATCAGGCATTGCATCGACTGCATCATACGCGTCAATCGTGGACTGGGCAATGTCCAGGTATTCAGTAAGGACATTTTTGTCGATATGAAAATAAAGATCCGACGAAACCTTCTGCATTTGATCAATGGTTGGTCTTGATACTGCCATTTGTTTCTCCAGAATTGGCTCATTGGTGATCTCGAAAGCTTCTTCCTGGTCCGGATTTGATGCGGATACCGAGGTTTCAGTTCGAAGAATGGGAGGTTGCGGTCTTGGCTGGACCGTGCTGTTTGAAGAGCGATATCCATGCTCAGTAATTCTGCCGTTTTCAATATGCAGAACACGATCCGCCAAAACATTCAGGAAATCCATGTTCTGTTCGACCATCAATATCGTTAATCCGGTATTTTTTGCGATCACCGACAGATCTTTCGCAATGTCCATGACAATGGAGGGTTGAATTCCTTCTGTTGGCTCGTCCAGGAGCAGCATGACGGGATCTGCGGTAAGCGCCCTTGCCAGTGCCAGTATTTGTTGCTCCCCGCCGCTTAAAGTGCCGCCCGCTTGCTTAAGTAGAGGTTCCAATACTGGAAAGCGTGCGACTGCACTTTCCAGGGCAGACAGTTCATCCTTGTGCCGGGTATCCGGATTGTATGCAATACTGACATTGTCTGAAACAGACAGGCTGGGGAAAATACCGCGCCCCTGAGGCAGGTATCCTATACCCAACCTGGCCCTTTTCCATGTGGGAAGATGGGTAATGTCCTGACCATCGAACTCAATGGAACCTGACAGGGGGCGAATCAGCCCAATCAGGGTTCGAAGCAGTGTTGATTTGCCCATGCCATTATGACCGAAAAGGCCAACGCATTCGCCTTCACTGACATGCAGACTGACCTCTCTGAGCACAGGAATTCCCGAGTAACCCGCACTCAGGTTTTGGACTGTCAGCAAATTGAAGGATGATTTTTCGTTCATGCAGTGGCCTCTTTTCCCAGGTAGACCTCCTGAACTCTTGCATCGTTAAGCACAATATCCGGGTCGCCCGAAACAAGAAGGCGACCCT
>VXOZ01000044.1 GCA_009839775.1 Chloroflexota bacterium
GGGCATTACTGAGGCGGGCACGCCCAAGGCTGGGATGGTCAAGAGCGCCGTGGGACTTGGCGTGCTGCTCTACCAGGGCATTGGCGATACCCTGCGCGTGTCACTAGCGGCTGAATCGACCGAGGAAGTCTTTGCCGGATACGAAATCCTCAAGGCGCTGGGCCTGCGCGAGCACGGCCCAACACTGATTGCATGCCCCACCTGCGGTCGCTGCGAGATTGAGCTCATCGAGTTGGCGGAGCGCGTTGAGACCTTCCTCCAGAACGTCAAAGAGCCGGTGAAAGTCGCAGTGATGGGCTGCGTCGTGAACGGTCCGGGCGAGGCGCGCGACGCCGACGTGGGCATCGCTGGTGGACGCGGCAAGGGCGCCCTCTTCCGCAAGGGCAAGCCGGTGCGCAGTTGCAAAGAGGAAGAACTCTTCGACTTGCTCATCGAGGAAGTCGATGAGATTGTGGCGCAGAAGCAGGCGGAGCGGGCCGTGGCGAATTAGACCACGATTAGGAGTCTCTGATGGCAATCATCGATACGCATAGGGCATTTGAGCGCCTGACTGCGGCTGGCTTCGACAAGAAATAGGCGGAGGCTATATTGGATACTCTCGGCGAAACGGGGGAGTCACTGGCTACGAAGGCTGACCTTCGAGATTTGGAGCAACGCATGACAATCCGCTTGGGTGGGCTTGTGGCAGCGGGGGTGGCAATTTTGGCCGTTCTGGAAGTGTTTACGCAATAGAAGCGGGGTTTAGCGAGGCATACGACACGGAGCGAACTACTAACTGTTCGTTTTGTGGTTAGCGAAGGAGCACGTCATGGCAGAGCAGATATACGTCGGCACGGAAAGAGGCCTCTTTCGGCTTGCGCGTGAGAGTGGCGCTTGGGCATTGCAGGCATCCGGCCTGGGCGACCAAGAGATCGAGGCCGTCGCCGCCCATCCGGACGGCCAACACGCCATTGCAGGCACCCACGGCGCCGGACTCTTCATGACAGCCGACGGCGGCGAAAGTTGGGAACCCATCTCCGGCTGGCAGGGCAGTCCGTACATACGCTCTGTTTCCTATCATCCGCTAGACCCTACCATCGTACGTGTCGGTACGGAACCCGCCCGCGTATGGCGCAGCCGCGACGGCGGCGCAACTTGGGCCGAAGAGAACGGCTTTACTGCTCTCCCCGGTTGCGCCGAATGGTTCTTGCCTTATTCACCGCGGGCCGGCGCCGTACGCAAGATCATCATGCTGGATGGCGCGGATCCGGCAGTCTGGGCCGCCATTGAGGTGGGCGGCCTCGCCGAGAGTCGCAACGACGGCGAAACATGGGGCATCTCCGAGAAGATCGGCCAATGGGAGTACCCTGCCGATGGGCTCCACCCAGACGTTCACAGCATCGACATTCATCCCGCCGAGCCGGATACCATTATGGCGGCCACGGGCGGCGGCGTGTTCCGTTCCACAGACCAGGGGCAGTCGTGGCGGCATCTCATCGACGACTACACCCGCGGGGTGTGCATCAAAGCGGATGATCCTGCTACCATCGTTGTCGGGCCTTCCCGCCGTGTGGGGCGCCTTGGCCGCATGATGGTCTCGAATGACGGCGGTGACACCTGGCGCGATGCGGAGCAGAATCTCAACTTCCCGCTCGACCGCATGTGTGAGCATATCATCTGCGACGCGCAGGACGTCTTCGCGGTTGTGCTGGACGATGCGGTTTACCACGCGTCCTTTACTAATCTCGCCTGGCAGCCGGTAGGCAACGGGCTCCCCTCTCCCACTTGCGCTGCCATCGTCTCCTAGTACCCTACCCGCAAAGCGGGTCTAGGTGTTTGCGGCGGTGCTACTCTCGCTCTGTTGACCAGTGTCTACGGAGTCTGCACGCTGCAAGAAGCCGTTCACCGTCTCCAGGAATTTTTCCGGTTCTTCCTCGTGTGGACAGTGCCCGCACTTGGGAAAGACGACGAGTTCGGCATTGGCGATGTCTTTCTGGAAGCGGTAGCCCCAATGCATGGGAATCACGGCATCGTATTGTCCCCAGATGATCAGGGTTGGCGCTTGTATCTCCCTAAGGCGATGCGCGATGCTCGTTTGTCCAAAGTCGCGGGCGAGCGGTGCTATGACGCCGCTGGCGCCCGGTGTCAGAAGCGGCAGAAAGTAGCCGTCAACGACGTCGGGCGTGCACGTACGGTCCGGTTCGTAGTAGCAATTGCGCAGGAGTCTCGCGGCAAGACCGCGATGGGGCGCGGTGTGGCGGAACACGAACCCTGCCGCCGCACTGCCGGCGACGCGGGTCAGCAGCGGCATGATGTGGTAATTGAGCGCGTATCCGGCGGCATCCACCAGCACCAACCGTTGCACTCGTGTTGGATGCCTCACAGCCAGTGCCGCGGCAATAGCACCTCCCATTGACTGGCCAAGGACTGCGGCAGACTCAATGCCCAAGGCATCCATGAAGTGCGCAATTAGGTCGGCCATGCCGAACGGTGAATAGTCGCTGTTGGCGGGTTTGTCGGAGAGACCGTGCCCCTTGAGATCAAGGGCGTATACGGTATGCTCTTTGGCCAGTTGGTCGAACACGTGCCGCCAACCGAATAGGTTGGCAAAGATGCCGTGGATTAGGATCAGTGGCGGGCCGGAGCCGGCGACACGGTAGTGAATCTGCAGTCCTTCTACCAAGACGAATTGACCGTCTGTGTGTAGCGACTCCGTAGAAATCGGCCGCGGTTTGAGACGCGTATAGGCCACGTAGGCAATGACGGCCGCAATTGTCACGATGAAGCCGCGTCTTAACAAACTAAGCATGCGCTATCCCCACTCACCTTCATAAGTTGATTGAAAGAAATTGCGATGTCGTGGCGCTCGATACCGGTCAGTTACGGCCCCTGGTGCTCCTTGGAGGACGGTATCTTTATGGTACACTATAGCCTCCGCAGGCAGGCCGCTCTCCGGATTGCGCTCTTTTTCGAGGTAGTTCCCTATGGCAATTGACTTTCCCAGTATTCGCGTGCGCGTGCCGGCGAGCACCGCCAATCTGGGGCCGGGATTCGATGCGTTTGGCATGGCGCTCACGGTCTACAATG
>VXOZ01000283.1 GCA_009839775.1 Chloroflexota bacterium
GATACATGGCGTTGTTGGCCAGCGCGACGGGGCGTCCGGCGGGGCCGTTCGGCATCGGCGCCATGCCAATCTCAAAGAGGTTGTTCGGCGTAATCTGCGCCTCGAAGGTGCGGACGTTGAAGGACCCGGTGTTGAACATGGCTTGCGTGCCCTCAGTGTAGGAGCCGCCCATCACCTTGTGCTTCAAGGCCACGTCCACGTGGAACTGCACGGCTTCGCGGAAAGCGTCCGTAGTAAAGGTAGGGGCTGTGCAGCCCTCATCCCAGAAATCGGCGCCGTACGCCCAGGCGTACATGCAGAGGTAAGACGTGTAACCGGCATAGAGCCGCACACCGCCCTGCACGATCTCGTCGCCGTCCATCTTGGTCAGAACCTTGGCGTCCTCCAAGAGCGCCTCATAGGTCCACTCGCCGTCGGCTTCCCTCTCGGCTGGGTTCTTTAGGCCCGCCTCGGTGAAGAGATTCTTGTTGAACCAGATCTCTTTGCCGTTGCTGAACCACGCGAAGCCGTATATCTTGCCCTGGTACCTCTCTGTCGTAGCATCATAGAAGTCATCGGGAGAAACATCGGAATCCGCAGCCAAGAAGGGGTCGAGGTTCGTGATGATTTCGGAGTCGATGAACGGACCCAGCCAGGCAAAATAGCCGTAAACGGCATCAAAGGCAATACCGCCCGCCTGCGCGGCGCCGGCCTTGGCCGGCAGTTCGCCAAAGCTCGTGCCGGTTACGGTGAGATTCAGGTCCGGATGCTTCTCCGCGAAGGTATCGAAGATGTTACCCCAGGAGTTCTGCCAGATCTCGTTCTGGGCCAGGTCGACGTGCAGGTAATTGACGACCGCCGGCTCCATGGCCTCGGTCTTCTCCTCAGCCTTGGGCTCCTCTGCCATCTCCTCGCTGGCCGGAGCCTCTCCCGCCATCTGCGCTTGGCCGCAAGCCGCCAAGAGCAAGCCTGCACCTGCTAGCGCACTTCCGCCGAGAAACGTCCGGCGGGACAAACCTTTTCGCATGCTCAACCTCCTATTGCGGCATACGCTTCCTCTGCCACTTGCTCGCACCCGAGAACAGAGGACTTACCCCTTACAGCCGGGGTATGCAACACAAACGGACTCAGACGGGTTACCCCATCCTTGCCGTGCAAGCATAGTCTATGCCAACAAGATAGTCAAGTCCTGAGCGTAAGACTCCCTGTTTGCAAACCAGGCACGCTGTGAAGGACTTTCCCTATCTCTAAGCTGCCTTTTCCGTCCGAGTCGCCGGCAAATCTCTATCGCTTGCTGGACTTCTCAACATACCACTCAGCACGCTGTAGTTCTTCACGCCGCAGGCGCATCCGCCACAGTCGACCCCAAAAGATTCCCAACGGCAAGAGCAGTGCTACTATTGCTGCCGGAGCCATCCAGTGGGTACCGATAACGAAAACCAGCGACTCTTCAGCGTTGAAGAAGAAGAGAATCGCTCCCCCAATGAAGAGCTTGATGAGGATCAGCGACCAGATGAGAATCCAGCCCGGCACCGGGCTTTCGTCCTTTATCGACGGCTCGATGAGTTCATGCGGCCGCTGCGTGAGAAGACGGAACACCAACCTGCCTCCACTGCACCATCCAACCCATTGCTGTCACTTGGTTACCGATTATACCCTATAGAGAAGTGCCAGCCACCTCAGTGTGCTGGTTTTCTGACATTTTCAATGGTGTATGCCTGATCTTCCATAGGCAAACAGGGCGCGCTATCCCGTGGACACTCTCAGTTGACCGCACCGTTTACCGGGCTATATATTGAATCTAGCAGAGCTTACTGCGGGAGTAGCTCAGTTGGCAGAGCGCTAGCCTTCCAAGCTGGATGTCGCGGGTTCGAGTCCCGTCTCCCGCTCCCTCCGTTACTCGCTCTTCTTTGTGGCTTGTCCTTGTTTTTTAGTAGTCCCGTAGAGATCAGCCGGCCCACGAGAATGTAGCTTAAATAAGGGAATTCTCTGGCTCGTTGCCGCGGGCCGGTCCCCGGCTCCCGCGCTCAAGGAAGCACAACCCCGATGCGCTCGGCGAGCGACTACGGGGTTGGATTCAAGTGGGCACCAGTCCGACGGGTAACGTCACCCCTAGCGAATAATCACAACGCCGCATGCCAGTAAGCAAAGGAGAGTCAACGAAAAGCGAAGCGCACAGGGTAGATGTGATTAGTAGCCCCGTTGACGACCAGTCGTCCGCTCAGCACAGCGGGAGCCCCGCACGAATACGCACACTATACTTGCATACAGTAGGAGATACACTCATGCCTAATCCGATCGTACACTTTGAGATTATCGGTTCCGATAGCGCCAAGACCAAACAGTTCTACACCGAACTCTTCGACTGGACCATTGACGACGACAACCCCATGAATTACGGGATGGTGCACACGGGGAGTGACCGCGGCATTGGCGGCGGTATCTACGGCGTGGAAGAAGAGGATGATCGTCCCGGATTGAAGATCTACATCGAGGTAGACGACCTGCAAGCCTATCTTGACAAGGCGGAGGAATTAGGTGGGAAAACCATCCTGCCGCCTACCGTAGTCCCCGATATGGTGACCTTCGCGTTGTTTGCCGATCCGGACGGCACCTTGATTGGACTCGTCAAGGGCGAGTAGGCCACTGGCCTTACTGCCTACAAAAGATGAGCGGTACGGTGGATTAGTCCACCGTACCGCTCGTTTAATACCAGTCCGCGCGCGCAAGAGTCGGACATGCGCCACAGCAAACCCACCAGAATCGATCTCATAAACCGGCCCGACATGCCGAATTGTGCTTCGACAAGGGCTTTTGTAAAGACCAGGCTTCATGAAGCCAAGGCTTCGCGCAGCACTCAGCACGAACGGAGAGAGCGGGGTTCATTTTCACTTCCTTGTGTGGCCCTCACAAGGCCATGGTGATTACCCTGAGAATACATGCTCTAGGCGCTTTCGCTCCGGTAGCGTAGGTTTGCAACCTGAGCCTGCCGCCGTCATGCCGACACGAGGGTATTCCATCCACGTATGGGCGGTTAGCGCAACACCCCCTCCCCGACGGGGGAACTATACAC
>VXOZ01000461.1 GCA_009839775.1 Chloroflexota bacterium
ACTTGTATCCTCACATCTTCCGGCACGGGCAGACGGTCGTACATGTATGCTTCCAACCGCTCTTTGAGTTCCGCTATACCTGCGCCGGAAACCAGACCCTTGACGAGCAGATAGCCGTTCTCCGCGTAGAAGGCCTGCTCCTCAGTCGTTACTTCAACTGTCGCCTGTGCCATAGTTTTCCCTCCATCTGTTAACTGCCAATGCTTGTCTCATATGTGCGAAGAGCCCGGGTCGTGGCGGGAATGCGCAACTGATGCAAAGATCGAGAACCTCAACTCCGTGCCACATTCGCGGGGGCTATCCTACACTTAGTCAGCACTCCGCCTCTATTATCGCCCAAGAGATTGTCCGAGCAAAGTGACAAGAGCGCAAAAGCGAATTACAGCCAAACGGTGTGGCGCGCTGTTCGCCTTAGAACATTGCCGGTTGCCTGGCATCCAGGGGCCAGGCATCGATGCCCTTATCACGCAAGTGAGCAGAGAATTGCTGCGGGCCGAACATCGTGAAAACACGCTGCGGTTGCGACTGCTCAACATAGGCGTTGAGTTGATTCCAGTCACAGTGATCGCTGAGGGGCAGCGCTTCATCGACGCGCATCCGATACTTGCAGGACGGGTCCGCCGCCCAGCCGCTGAGCAAAAGAGTGCGGTAGGGTGCTAGAGCATACATCTCGCGCCGGTTGCGCGCGTGCGGCGGCATCAGCACCACCGTCCCTTCCTCCCGCAGGCCGCGCCAGCGAGTGAATCGTCCAGGAAATCGCGCCCCCATTTGTTGGTAGACCTCTGTCATCGCAAACGTGGACTCGTGCACGTGCACCGCGAAGCCCGCTTCAAGCAGGATGTGGAGTGCCTCCTGCCCTTTACCAAGGCTGTACGCCAGGACAATGGGCACTTCACCATGATGGAGAGTTTCTTCCACCCACGCGCACACGTCCCCGCTTACGGCCGCGCGCGCGGGGAAGACGTAGTCCGGATGCCCAAAGGTGGCGTCGATGATGAGGGTGTCGCAGGGAATAGGCTCCGCCGGTTGCCCGAAAAGATCATCCCCCAGGTGCAGGTCGCCCGTGTACACGATGCGCTCGCCGGTAGCGCGCACGTCTATGGCGACTTGCGCCGAACCCAGGCAGTGGCCCGCGGGGAAAAGCGTCAGCGTGTAGCCGTCCCGCTCCAACGGCTCACCGAAACGTAGCGGCTGCGCCTGCTTGATCTTCATCCGCTGCGCGGCGAGGGCTATGGTCTCGGCGGTGGCGAGCACGTGATGGTGCGAAGCCAGGTGGTCACTGTGAGCGTGGGAGATGAATCCCTCCGGCTTCACGCGCCGCGAATCGAGCCAGAGCTCCAGCGCGGGAAGAAAAATGCCGGGTTCGATAGGAGTCTGCATGGGGGTCTTTCAATAGAGAAAATGAAAGCGGCTTGGAGCTACGTGGGAGGCCAAACCTAGCGTAGCACGCGCGGCGTATGCCTTCAAATCGTGTCTGCCGCCTTACTCAGCAGTCGTCCTTAGCTTGGTTGCCGTAATTGATCTAGGTTGCCCTGAGCAAGGATGCTGTCTGGGAGAACCAAACGTGTCTCAAGGATCAGCCTGGCGCCTGTTCATGAATTCGCAAGGGTCTCACCTACAAGTTCCAGCGCCCGGTTTACAAAGAGGCCCTGCGTGCCAAAGTCGTAGTAAGACGGCGCCAGTTCATCGTCCCGGAAGGAGCCGACTTCGTAGCCGCCGCGCGGAATTTCACGGTCTGAGGCCACGTAGCCGATCATGTCATTTGCCATGCTCACGTGGACGACATCCAGCCCAAACTTCTCTTTGACGCGCGTGCGGGTCTCCATGCCGTACTCCAGGAAGAACTCCCCAGGAAAGCCGACGAAAACGAGGTGACCGACGCGGATCACTTGGAGTTCAGTTTCCAAGCCGTCTGCCAATGTCCCGGCTTCAAGCTGACGCAGAATGCGCTGCGTCCAGCGTGCGTTGCTGAAGGGAAGCTGCCTGCCGGTGTCAGGATACATGCCTGTTTCCAGCGCCTGGCGCAGGTACTCGGCGGTTGGCGGCTCGCTGTAGGGAGCGAGGATGGGCGTGCTGGCAGCGGCCACGCCCGCGAGAGGTTGCGGGCTGATGCGCTCCCGTGTCTTCACCACTTCCGCGCCCATGATACGTCCCTCGCGCTCAAGCTCAGAAAATATCGCCGACCGGAAGCGGGTCCCCGTTTCGTCGGTGTAGTTGGGCCGAATGTCACCGTGGCAGCCGAGAAGGAAGCCCACCACACAATCGTCACCGTACACACCCTCCACGAAGGACCGGGCAGGACCGATATAGTCGGCGCTGATGGCGTAGTTATCGCTCATGCTCGTCGGATGGCAGGCATAGTTGAAGATGATACCTGCCGGATCGCCATTCTCCGTATCAAAGCTCAACACCGGCACTGAGTGATCGACGAGACCATCAGGACGGGGACAATTGACCACTTCGCCGTTCCGCTCGCCCCGGCGGTTAATAGCGAGGCCGTACTCGCCGGTGCCAATGTCACCCACGACAGGCTGTAACCGGTGAAGCGCCATCGCCACCGCGCCGGTGAGCTTGTTCTCCAACTCGGCCAGGTAGTCATGGTCGAGGATAGGCAGAGCATAGGTGAGTTCTTCATCCGGTATACCGCCCGGATACGGGACGCCTGCTCCCGGCAAACCCGCGCCCCAGTCCTTTGTATTGGGACCGCTGTGGGCGTGGGTCATGCCCAACATGACGTGCGAGCCTGGGATCCCCGTCGCAGCCGTGATCTTCTTGCGAATTGCGTGTGTACGCTGTAGTGATATGTCAACGAGATCGGCGCCGACGACGGCAACGGTCGTTGTATCGTCCGCGAACACATGGGCAGAAGCGAAGAGGTCATCGTGAATATCGTCGGAAGGTCTCTGGCGGTTTCCGTACCCGCCGAGATGGGTGCCTACCGGCGGCGTGATGTTTATGTTGTGTGTGTTATTCACATCTGGCGCGGCCGACGCTCTTACGCGGGTTTATGTCGGTGGGCGCCGTATGATTAATAAAAAGAGGGGGGGGGGG
>VXOZ01000273.1 GCA_009839775.1 Chloroflexota bacterium
GGCCTGGCATTGATGCGCCTGCCACGCGGGAATATAATTGCCGTAATACACCTCTTGGCGTGGTACCGCAGCCGGTTCCTCCGATCACGAAAACTGGTTGCGCCACGTCCTCACTCCAAGGAGCAGATTCCCCATGAGTACCGAGCGCCGAGCCAGACTTGCCTTCATCGGTTGTGGTTCCTTTGCCACCGCCTCGATTTTCCCTCAAATTCAGTTCATCCCCGAGATCGACCTCGTCGCCGTCTGTGACATCGATTTGGAAAAGGCGCAGCGCAACGCCCGCAACTTCGGGGCGCGCCGTGTCTATACCGACATGAATAAGATGCTTGATACCGAAGAGCTTGACGGCGTCTTCACCATCGGCCCGGCGCCGCAGCAGTACGAGCTGGCGCCGGTAGTGCTCAATCGCGGCCTGCCGGTGTACACGGAGAAGCCGTCGGCCAATACCTCGGCGGAAGCCAAGGAACTCGCCGAACTGGCGGAAGCCAAAGGGGTCTGGGGCCAGGTGGGCTTCATGAAGCGCTTCGCCGACGTCTATCTCATCGCCAAGGAGATCGTCTCCCGCCCGGAGTTTGGCGATTTGCACGTGGTGAAGACCAAGTTCGGGCAGGGCAAGTACCCGCAGATCTGGGGCATTGATTCCGCCAAGCGGGCGTTCCTCATCGGCCAGTGCGTGCACATCTTCGACCTCATGCGCTTCTATGGCGGCGACGTGAAAGCCGTGAACGCGCTCTACCACGAGGTGGGCCCCCAGAATTTCGCGTATTTGATCAACGTGGAATTCGTGAACGGCATGGTCGGCCAGATGGACATCAACACGCTCGACTCCAAGGTGGCGTTTCGCGACATCATCGAGAATCTGGAGCTCATCGGTCTGGAAAAACACGTGGTCTGCGAGGATATGCTGAGGGTCACGTATCAGCCCTACGAGGAATGGACGCAGGAGAAGCCGCACCTGGGCCGTTACAACTATACCGTCGAGCCCGCGTGGAACAGCATTGCGCGCAGCCAGATGAACTTCGGCTACACCGGCGAGGTGCGCCACTTCGCCCGCCGCTGCCTGGGTCTGGAGACTACCGGCCCCGACCTCTGGGATAGCTACAAGGCGCTGACGTTCGGCGAGGCGGTGTATGAGAGCTCCCACGGCGGCGGACGAGTAGAGGTTGCACCGTAGGGTCTCTGACTGGCCCAGAGGATGTTGTCAATAGATCAATGTCTAGCATGAAGTAACTGGCGAGACTCGTGCGGCGTGAGGAGAATTCGATTTCCCAGTGTGCAAGAAGCGGGGGACAAGCCCCCGCGCTACAGGAAGATCTCTTGAATCTGATGTTGGTTGGCAGAGGTGACTCGGAAAAGGAAGTCTCCGTTGGCGCAGGTCTACAACCCCGTATCTGGTACGGGGCAGGCACCGTGCCTTCACGGTGGGAAAAACTGTATAATCACTGGAGATGAATTTGACATTGGACGCCTACAAGCGAGTTCTTGAAAAGGAGAGGATTCTATGGCGACCGCGCAGTTGGTGACTTTGGCGCCGGAGCAGAAGCAGTTTTTCGATGACAACGGCTATCTGGTGATGGAGGGCATGTACGACGCCGCCGAGATGGAGGAGATGCGGCGGGAGTTTCATGATCTCATCGCGAATACGGACGGCCGTCCCGAGGCCATGAGATACAATTTCATGGAGCAGGCGGAGGGGTATCCCATCGACCCCTACAACCCCAAGAACGTGCAGGGCATCATGGACCAGCCGCTGGCGAGCGATTACTGGTTCAACAACGTCACCGATCCCCGCATCGTTAACGTCTTCATCGACCTCTTCGGCCCGGACATCGACTTTCACAACGGCAAGGTGCGCAACAACCCGCCGGGCTTCACGAACGTCCAGGGCTGGCACCAGGACTGGCCCTACGAGCGCCACAGCAAATCCGAGCTGGCCGCGGCGATTATCTATCTGGACGCCAACGACGTCGATCAGGGCGCGACTACGGTACTGCCCGGTAGCCACTTGATGGGCGAGTGGGAGACGGATCACGGCCATACCGTGGCCGACGAGAGAGTGGAAGGCTACGACCCAGTGCCGATGCTGGCCAAGCCCGGCGACGTGCTCTTCATCCACGTGATGGTGCTGCACACCGCCGGCAACAACTACAGCAACACGTCACGCCACAAGGTCATCAACGAGTATAAGAGCAAAGAAGCCGTCGATCAGTGGGGCAATCGCTGCGCCTACGCCGGGATGCCCGTAGCCCGCAACGGCAAGGTATGCATCCCGCAGCTCTAGCGTCGCGTGCAGACTTCAGTTGCCAAGGACGGAAGCCTTGGTAGTCGTTGGATCTTGCCAATGATCGTGAAGTGCGTGCCTGCCTCTGGATGTTGTTCACAGCACCTTGCAGACGCGCATCGCGCGTTGAGATTGTTACGGTTACGTAACTGCCGACGAGTCCGAATAAGCCCTCTCCTGGGGGAGAGGGTTTGGGTGAGGGCGACTGTCTGCCAGGAACTCTCACCGATCACCCCTACGTCTCTTGCAGCCTTGTAAGGGTCTCAAAGTGCCTGATAACCTCCCGCAGCCTCGTCTCTTTGACAACACCTCCAACTGGTTTCCCATCAACCGCTCGTGGCAATTCGAGCCGCCGGCGGACATCCATGGGAAAATGACGCCCAATGAGGTTGAGGCCGCCAGTGGACATACCTTCGTGGCGACTCTCACTCTGGGACCGGGACTCACATTGCCCGCCGGCGCGCATGTCACCATGGAAGTGCCGAGCACGTGGGAATGCCATCTGGGGAATCCCTATCCGCGTGGGCTAAAGACCGTTGGCAATCGTGAGAAGAGCCAGATTCGCAAGGTGGGATACGGGTCGTTCACGGACGTGGAGTGCTCACGCCCTGAGGTTAAGCTGGCCCATGCCGCATCCTGGGGACGGCACATGGACCTGGTGGACGTGGTGGTGCAGGAGGGCGAGTTGGGGCCGGGCGACAAGGTGCGCATTATTCTGGGGCCGCCGGATGGCAACCTGGTGCAGGCGCAACGCTACGCACAGGTGGC
>VXOZ01000195.1 GCA_009839775.1 Chloroflexota bacterium
GACCGTCGCTGTCCCCGACATCGGCAACAAGCGCCTCTCAGCCTCGCTTGCGCCGCTGGAGAAGCATGCATAATCTCCTCTAAAGTAGCACGCTTGCGTCCCCAACGCTGTAAAAGCGGTAGTTCTCTTCAATAGCGACCCGGTAGATCCGCTTAAGTTCATCCAAGCCCGAATACGCCGCCACCAGCAACAACAACGTGGAGCGGGGCAGGTGGAAGTTCGTCAGGATGCCGTCCACCACGCGGAATCGATAGCCGGGGTAGATGTAGAGGCGCGTTTCGCCGCTGAAGGGCTGCATCACTCCCTGCGCAGCTGCGGCGCTTTCCAGCGCACGCACGCTTGTTGTCCCTACCGCTATCACTCTGCCTTGCCGCGCCTTGGTTTCTTGAATCAATTGCGCCGTCTCCGCGGGCACTTCCAGATACTCGCTGTGGATAGGATGTTGCAGCGGGTCCGCCTCGCGGATGGGTTGAAAGGTGTCCAAGCCGATGTGGAGCGTAATGAAGGCGAAACGCACGCCGTGTGCCTCAAGCTCTTGGACGAGCCGCGGCGTGAAGTGCAGTCCGGCAGTGGGTGCGGCGGCAGAGCCACGTACGCGGGCGTAGGTGGTCTGGTAGCGCGCGGGGTCCGCAAGCGGCTCACGGATGTACGGTGGCAAGGGCGTCGTGCCGCGGCGTTCAATTACAGCACTTGGGTCATCCTGGAAGCGCACCAGCCGCTTGCCGTGCGGGAGCCGCTCGCCAACCTCGACGACATCCCGACTCTTGCCTTCCTCGCTCTCCAGCACAATGCGGGCGCCGGGCTTGAGACGCTGCGAAGGCCGCACGAGCGCTTCCCACCAGTCTTGCTCTTGTGGACGCAGCAAGAGCACCTCTACCTTTCCGCCGCTATGTTCCCGTTTGCCAATGAGCCGCGCCGGAATCACACGGGTATCGTTGGCCACCAGCAGGTCGCCCGGGTGAAGGAAGTCTCTTAGCTGCGCTACCTGACTGTGCTGAAACTCGCCAGTGGCCCGGCGGTAGACCAGCAAGCGGGCCGCGTCGCGCGGTTCGCACGGTTGTTGCGCGATGTAGTGCGGCGGCAGCCCGTAGTCGAGGTCTTCAAGCCGAATCATAGTCCCTCTGCTATCATGGGGTGGACTTTCTCTCGTCGTCACAGCGTGTACATACCATAGGATGTGTCTCTGTTCATGGCAGAACTAACAGTAGTCTTGTCAACATGGAGTGAGCGCAGGGATAAAGTTGAGCAGTTACGGCATAGATTCTCGCAGATCGAATTCGTCGTGCCAAGCAACGACGCCGAGTATGCGGAGGTGATGCCCCGGGCCCACGTCGTGGTGGGGCGCCTGCCGCAAGAGTTGCTGCCCCAGGCGCGTAATTTGCGCTGGATCCAAAACCAAGGAG
Organism: Chloroflexota bacterium; assembly: GCA_009839775.1. GTDB lineage: Bacteria > Chloroflexota > UBA11872 > VXOZ01 > VXOZ01 > VXOZ01. Next base: position 1,404 of record VXOZ01000195.1, read on the forward strand.
CCGGCGTTGACCGCTTGCTTACGCCTGAGGTAATTTCCTCCGACATAGTGGTGACAAATGCTCAGAGCCTGCATGCCGCGCAGATTTCCGAGCATGTCTTGACTATGATGCTGTGCTTTGCCCGTGACTTCCGCAAGATTCTTCAGGCGCAACGCGATCACGTGTGGCGACCGCCGGAATTCAATCCCTTTTGCTTGGAGAGCCAGACCCTCGGCGTGGTCGGCGCTGGCGGCATCGGCGGCGCGCTGGCGGAGAAGGCGCATTACTTAGGCATGCGCGTCATCGGGCTGCGCCGCCGGCCGAAAGAAAAGCCGTCGTATCTCGACAAGCTCGTCGGCTCAGACGGCCTGCACGAGCTCTTGCGGCAGTCAGACCACGTGGCGGTGTGCTGTCCGCTCACTGCCGAAACGACGGGGTTAATCGGTGCTGAAGAGTTGCACGCGATGAAGCCGAGCGCCTACATCTATAACATTGGCCGTGGCAAAATCATCCAGGCGGAGCCGCTGCTCCAGGCGCTAAAAGACGGTTGGATCGCGGGCGCCGGGCTGGATGTGACCGACCCTGAACCGCTGCCGCCAGATGCGGAATTGTGGGACCTGCCCAACGTGATCGTCACACAGCACACTTCCGGCACTGCGCCGCATAACGACGACCGCTTCTTTGACCTGCTGGAAGAGAACATTGGGCGTTTCCTAAATGGCGAACCGCTTCTCAACGTAGTGGACAAAGAGGCGGGGTACTAGAAACGTCTCATAAACCGGCTCGACTTGCTGTTTCGTGCTTCGATAAGGGCTTCTCGAAGCCACTCAGCACGAACGGACTTTCGTTTTTCCGTTCGCCCTGAGCCTGTCGAAGGGCAGATCTGAACAGACAATGTGTCTACGAGATGAACTCTAAGCGCCTTCCTACAAAGGATAAGCAGGAAGTGACCTTGGGGAAGTCCAAACCGCGCCGTTCGCTTTAGTGGAATTCCCGCTGGGGTTTGTTTGGGAACGGACGCGGGTAGCGCCGGTAGCATGATGGCGCAAGCGCTCTTTCTGTGACATTGCATAGCAACGATTGGAATACGCGGACAATGCATGCACCTCTAAGGACGCCGAGAACGTGATAACCGTCGTCGGGACCGGCACGTGGGGCACTACGCTAGCGGTGCAGCTCGCGAGAGCGGAGCGCTCAGTGTGCTGGCTTGCCCGTACTGAGGATGAGGCAGTTCGGTTGCGGCAGTCGGGTGAGAACGAGCGCTTCTTGCCTGGAACGGAAATACCGTCGAGTATCCGTATCACAAGCGACCCTCTGGAAGCGCTGGAAGGCAGTGACCTCATACTCCTCGTGGTGCCGTCGGAAGCGATGCGCCGGAACATCCGTTGGATCGCGCCCGGCATCGCGGCGTCTTCGACGAAGTCGGCGGACTCCGTTCTCGTCTCCGCCACCAAGGGTCTCGAGACTGAAGCCGGTAAGACGATGTCTACCCTCATCCGGGAAGAGCTGCCGCTGCTCGCGCCCGGTCACGTGCTGGCCTTATCGGGGCCGAACCTTGCGCGAGAGATCGCCAAAGGCCAACCCGCTGCCGCCGTGCTTGCGGGCACGGACACCGCACTGACGCGGCAGCGCCGGGGGGCTAAAAATACGAACACCCCCCCC
>VXOZ01000182.1:0-319 GCA_009839775.1 Chloroflexota bacterium
CCGTCTATATATGGAATTTCCAACAGAGAGAGTGTTCATAAGGTCTTGACGTGAGCAGGCAAGAATTCGATCCGAACCTCATTCGGTTACCGCTGGACTATAAGGGTACGCTGGAACTGGCGGAGATCCGGGTGACCGTGCCCAGCATTGTGCCGCCGCATGTTAGCAGCAGCGAATTTACTATCGGCCTTGAGTTGCGCGACCAATGGGGCTTTCACCTGCCCAAGCAAGCCGCTCACTTGGAGCTCACTTTGGAAGGGGCAGATGGCGAGGTGCCCCCAGCCGTGCCGATGCTGCCGGAGTACGACAGCCACCACGC
>VXOZ01000182.1:329-3043 GCA_009839775.1 Chloroflexota bacterium
CGCCGTGCGGGGCCGCGTTACCGAAAAGGACAAGGTCTTTCGCGTGCGGGCGCGTGACCGCGAGACCGGTATCGAGGCCCTCAGCAATCCCGCGTGGACGCCGGCCTATATGTACGGCGGCGACCACAAGCTTTTTTGGGGCGACCTGCACTGCCACCGCCTGGAAAAACCCAGCGCCAAACGGAACGATCCGCTGCTGTGGAGCTACGGGCCCGCGACCGTGGACGAGGTATACCGCTTTGCGCGGGACGTGGTGCACCTGGACTTCACGGCGCTCACCGACCATGACTACGCCCTGAGCACTGACGAATGGCGCGAGATTCAAGAAGGTGCGGAGTTTTACAACCAACCGGAACGGTTCGTGACGCTACTTGGCTATGAGTGGTCGTGGAATCGCGGGCCGGACGCCGACTGCGGCCACCGCAACGTGATCTTCCGCCACGGCGACATGCCGCTCATTTCCAGCAATTGGAAGGGGTCCAACACGCCGCAGGATCTCTTCAACATCTTTCGCCGCATCTCCCGCACCGGCTGCGACATCCTCTCGATTCCCCATCACCCGGCGCGTCTGGGGAACCGCATTTGGCACAATTGGGAGTCCATGGACCCGGAATTCGAGCGCCTCATGGAGGTCTATAGCCACTGGGGCAGCAGCGAGCACGAGGGGGAGCCGTATGCACTCAAAGCTCGCAACGAGCGCACCCAGTGGGAAGAGCCTTACGCGGAGTACCCACCCTATGAGGCCACCGGCCACTTCCTGCAGGACGGGCTGCGCCAGGGCTTTCGCTTTGGATTCGTGGGCGGCAGTGAGAGTCACGATGGCCGCGCCACCAGCAGCGTGCAGATCGCCCACCTGCCCATCAAATCCACGACATTCAACCACCACGCTGGCATGACGGGCGTTTGGGCGCGCCGCCGCGAGCGGGATGCCGTATTCAGTTCGCTCTGGCAACGCCGCGCCATCGGCACGACCGGTGTGCGCATTTATCTCGATTTCGACGTGGACAACCAGCCCATGGGCGAGACTATTAGCGTGCAAACGCCGCCCAAACAGATGCGCGTGCGGGTCCACGGCACCGCGCCGCTTGCCAAGGTCGTTGTCGTCAGGAACAACCGCGACTGGCACGTGGTGGAAACACCGGGCTGGGAGTGCGTCTTCTTGCTGGATGAATTGGACATGCCGCAGGATCAGGCCGACTGGTACTACGTGCGCGTAACCCAAGAAGACGGCGAGATGGCATGGTCGAGTCCGATCTGGATTGAGGATGCGCGCCGAGTTTTCTAAGGAACTTGTGCAGCGCCCAGTCACTTCCCCGCACGTGCCCGGCAAGTTGACCGATTGTCCGTCATTCCCGTGAAAACGGGAATCCATCTTCTCCGTTATTTCGGTTTCCCGCGCGATTGCTATCGCGGAGGTGCAATCCCGTGTAGGGGCGGTTCGCGAACCGCCCCTACGTCGCCCAATAGGCAAGAATGCTTTGTCGCACGCTGTGATACGATACCGCAGGAGTGTGGAGCCAAGAGCGCGGCAGTTCAAGCGGTAGGACGAAAGGTGACACCCTGCTATGTCTGCAATTGCCAACGGACGTATTCAGGTGAACGCGAAGGGGCCGTTGCAGGTTGGGGAAACGGTGCCGCTGGAGATCCAGTATTCGCCGCCGGCTGAGGGGATGCAGGCCGGTGGGAATCTCTGGATCTTCTACGACATCCGGCAGTTTGGCGACCGCCAGCACACGTATGGGGCAGACGGCATTACCGTGCGCGGCCCGGAGGACACTTCCTGGGAGGCTGAGGGGTTGATGGAAGGCCGCCAGGTGCGCACGTTTGACATTCACCCGCCCGCGCCGGAGTTTCTCCACGCGGTGCACGTGAAGTGCGTAGACGGCACATTGGGAGAAGAAGATCACATTTCCATTCAGCTTCGCACCGCTCCCGACGGCTTTGTGCTCCCCGTGAACGCCATCGACTCATTCCGCTTCTGGTTGGTTGAAGACCCAACGGGCGAATTGACGCTCTACCACCCTGACCGCGACAAGTACCACTACTTCCTGCCGCGCGAGGCGGAACTCTCGGTGCTGGAAAGCAATCCGCTCACGATCACCGCCGCCGAGCCCGCCGCGCTGCAGGTTACTACTCCCTCCCACTCAACCGGATCAGCGACAACGCGGGTGGTCGTGACAGATAGATACGGCAATCCCGTACGGGACGCCGAGGGCGAGGTGGCGCTGCGGACGAACAGCGGAGAGACCACGGCTGCCCTCAACTCGTTCAACGCGGCGGGAACAGTGCCGGTAGAGGGTCCTGCTGATAGTGTGAGGGTATCGTTTGGTGAGATAGAGAGCGCCAGCAATCCGGTGCGCGTGGAGGCGGATACGTCACCGTACACGCTCTACTGGGGCGATCCCCACGGCATGCTGTTCAACCAGCGACCTATTGTCGAGCACTTTGCTTGGGGCAAGGACGTGAACGCGCTCGACTTTGCTGGTGGGCAACTCTTTTCGTATAGCATCTGCATTAGTGAGATTTGGGAAGAGTTGCAGGACGCGTGGGCGCAATTCGACCTGCCGGGCGAGTTTGTCGCCTTGCCGTCGGCGGAGTTCGCCACGGGACCGGACGGCAGCCACCGCCACGGCTTCTTTCCGGCGCCGGAGGGCCAGCCACCGGTATTTTGTGAAGACCGTCCTGCCGCTAACGATCCCAAGCTTCACGCCCGG
>VXOZ01000440.1 GCA_009839775.1 Chloroflexota bacterium
ACTGACATACGTCCCGTCGGCCCCACGATCTTCGAAAGTCCACTCAACCCGCGATGGATCTTCCGAATCAATATCCCATTCAATGTAGATCCGCTTATTGTACTCCAATGCCAACACGCGAACCGTCGTCGAAGCCTCGTACAGATCCCAGTACCATTTCACCGATCCATCAGCTACCAACGGCCCGGAAGTACGGTTAAACCAAAACTTCGTAATTACATCTGGATTCACGAAGGCGTCAAACACTTGCGCCACAGGTCGACGAATGAGCAACTCAACTTTCGCAACAATCTGGTCGTCGAGGGACATCTGCTTATGGGTCCTTCGCTTGGTATCCGGTGATCTGACACATGCCTATGTCTGAGTATTATAGATACTTGCGCGGTACTGTCTATCGATAGGCTGGTGGTCCTAGAGAGGCGCGAACCCTCGCCTTCGCACGCAGTCTCTCGAAGATTGCCTGAGCGCTGGGTTTTTCCTATTGCCATTCCACAACTCTGGCGTAAAAGTGTATGCTAGTGGGGATTGAACCCAGTGGATCCTTCTCATGTCATCACATAAAGGAGATTCAGACATGGGCACAATATCCGTGAATCGGTTAGCGGGTCTCTCTCTCATATTCGGCCCGATTATCGCCTTCGTCTTCTTTCTCATTGAGCCGGGCGGACTGCTGATAGACAGCGCCAGCGTGTCAGACGCCGTTGGCTCCATCACGGCCAAGAGTTCCAACGCCCTACTTACCAACATAACCAACATCGCGATTACGCTTGGCCTGGCGTTAATCCTCTCGGGCCTCTACGCGCTGATGCGAAACGTGACCTTGCAGGGCAACGGCAAGGCGCTCGTTCAGATGGGCTACTTCATGATCTTCGTGGGACTGACCGGTTGGATCCTATTGGGCGGCATTGACTTCATTCTGGCCGATGCCCAAACCAATGACGAGATCATGGCGAGCGTTCCCGTCTACTACGCCGGCGCCGCTCTCTTTTACGCCGGTGGCATCACGCTCGGGTTCGGCGGCGCCATCTTTGCGTTGGGCCTCTCCACGAGAGAAGACTTCCATCGAATAATCTCCCTGTTGGCTGCTCTCGCCAGCTTGGCCGTAATGGTCTTCTTCATACTAGCCGTACTCAGTAATGAAGGCCGCGACACGTTTATCTCCGTCGCCCGGGCTTGCTACGTGCTCCTGGTAATCTGGTATGGCTACCTGGGCTATCGAATAATGAACCGGCCCGATCCCGATCTGTGGCAGTAGACAGGATATAGGACTTTCCGATAGCCAACCTGAGGCAAAAGGACGTCGGCCGCACTTAAAGCCTGTTTGCAATCTCTTTGTCTGGGCGCACAACGTTCGCCCCCGTATCACGTACGGGGCAGGCTCCGAGCTTGCCTGTCCTGAGCCTGCCGAAGGGTGAACGGGGCCAGGTAAACTCCGTTGGCTAGAGTACCGTGCGTACCAATGTGAAGAGGCTACGCCACCGGCAGCGCGAAGAAGCTGGCACGCCGAATTAGCTCCGCGCAGAGCCGCGCGTCGGCTACCGCATGCCGCAGGAGAATAGACCAAGACTCAAAGATTGACCGCCGGTTGTGGCTGGATGTTCTTGACCCAAGAATCCACTCCGGCCTCGCACGAATCGTGCTCACCGCCAGCAGATGGTTAGTCAGTGACAGGGTAGGTACCAACTACCGTACACTACGCTACGGGAAATCCATGTCTGGTGGGCCGTGTTAGGCCGGATTGCAAACTTTTCGGTGGGAGGTTCTTGTCTAAGGAAGGGGTCTGTCAGTCCGGGATGGCCCGTAATGAGCCTCCGCACCACCGGTTGAAGAGTCTCTCATTTCTACAGGGTCTCTTGAGAGTGTGCTGCGGCTTCCTTAGTGCCCTGATCGACAGGGCCGCTTCAGCCGCGCAGAGACTGACAAATTCTGTTTCCGGCCCAGAGGTCTGGCGGTGGAGGTGTTCGGCTTCTGCCGACATCAGGAAGAGTAGGCGGTCTGACCCTGGAGGGCGGGGCCTAACACTCTCCACGTCAAGAGATGTGATTTGGCGACCGGCGTGACGTCCACGGCTTGCGGGCCACAGCGGTGAAATGAGCAAAACATGGCAAAGACCTCAGACAAGAACAGCGAGACCGCGCGCGAGTTCGGGGGAGCGCCCGGGGCGGGCGTCATCATCACCCTCTCGCACGCATTGCTGCTCTACCTGTGGATCGCGTGGCGTTTCCACGACGGGACCATCTTCTATCCGGCGGGAATCCCCGATCTGGGTCCGTTCTTCGCGAGAAACTGGGACCTGATCGTTGCCCATGCAATGCCGTCGTTGAGCACGTTCGCGCTGTACTGGGGGTTCCTGGTCGCGCAGGGTTTGATGGCGGCCTACTTGCCGGGATTGGAAATCAAAGGGTTGCCGATCCCATCGCGCGGCGGCAAGCAGTTGGTCTACCGCTGCAATGCATTCACCGCCTGGTGGCTCACGTTGGCCGTCGTCGCCCTATTGCACTTCTCCGGCATTTTCCCCTTGCAGACGATTTACGAAGAATTCGGGGCGCTCATGATCGCAGCGATTATTAGCGCCAACGCGATCGCACTCGCGGTGCACGTAGGAGCAAAGATCACAGGCAATGCCGAGCGAATGTCAGGTAATGTCCTCTACGACTTCTTCATGGGAGCGTGGCTCAACCCACGCCTCGGGGCGCTCGACCTGAAGATGTGGGCGGAAGTTCGCGTGTCCTGGCTCACGCTCTTCCTGCTGACGGCCAGCGGGGTGGCGCACCAGTTCGCCGCGTACGGTTCGGTGAGTGGCCCCATGATCTTCATGGCGGTCGCCCACTTCCTCTATGCCAACGCCTGCATGAAGGGAGAGGAGTGCATCCCCACGACCTGGGACATCTTCCACGAAAAGTGGGGATGGATGCTGGTCTTCTGGAACCTCGCCGGGGTCCCCTTCGTGTACTGCTTCAACGCTATGTACCTCGCGTCCCGACCCCCTTTCGAACACTCGATTCCGCCCACGATATTGTGCTTCGC
>VXOZ01000103.1 GCA_009839775.1 Chloroflexota bacterium
CAACCTGAATTGGGATACCCTTACCGAACTGGCAACAAAACTGACTACCCGCGAGGGCACGAACGTGACGCGCTGGGGTCTGAGTTTCAATGGAAACGCCCATTCCAGCATCGTGATCGCGTTGAAGTCTTGGGGCGCCGGCTGGTGGAACGAGGACTTTACCGCGCCTGCCATTGATTCCCCCGAGGCAGCCGAGGCCGTGCAAACCGTGCTGGACCACGTCGTCAAGCATCAGGTGCATCCGCCGCTCGCCCGGAAGGAAACCGATGTCGCGCCGAATTTCACTGAGCAGAAACTCGGCATGGTCCTGACCGGACCTTGGTACACGCGGACCATCAACCAAGAGATTGTTAAGGGGCAAACGCCTTTCAACGTCGATTTGGCAAACGTCCCGCTGGGACCTGCCGGTCGCGGCACGCCGTTGTTGATTAATGCCTTTTGGATCGCCCGCAGTTCGCCGCAGCCGGATGCGACGTGGGACCTATATAAGTACCTCATCAGTGAAGAGGTGCAACCGGACTGGGCAAACCTGGGCGGCGGCCGCTTCCCGCCAAACCGCACCTACACACCGGCTGTGCAGTATCCCTTCGAGAAGCCGGAAACGTACAAGGCGATTGCCGATGTCAGCATTCCTCTGCGCCAGGCGGTAAGACAGGCCGACATCAACGGCGCATGGGCGGAGCTTTGGGGACAGATGGAAGCGGGTGAAAAGACCGTAGCAGAGGCCGTGGCTGAGGCCCAACAGGTCTCGGCAATAGCGCTGCAAGAGGGTGGCTGCATCTGCTAAGCTGCCACCAAACACTTTGAGTATCGAGTGTGGTAACAGGCACCGCGAGATTTGGTGCTTGTCACTACTATGAATAGAAGCTATCTCATAGTCAGGCTCGCCATGTTGATTCGTGCTACGACAAGGGCTTCTTGAAGCCCAGGCTTCGCGAAGCCCACTCAGCACGAACGGTTGAGTAAGACATTTGCATGGAATCCGAACCGTTCGCCCTGAGCTTGTCGAAGGGCAAATGTTTGCGTAGTGTGTACTCACGCGTTGAGTTCTATAGAAGGAGCATCAGCCATGGCAATCAAGACCCCCGTTGATACACGCCTCGCGATTGAAGGTGGGACGCCGGTGCGGTCGGCAGACGACCCACTGCCGGGGATCTTCCCCCGCGACGTGCCGCAAGAGTCCTATGACAACATTCGAGAGGTTCTGGAAAAGGGCTTGACTTCCGGCTACTTGCCGCGTTTCGAGCAAGAGTTTGCCGAGGTCAATGGCGCGAAATACTGTGTCTCCCTGGCTAACTGCACCGCCACGCTGCATACCATCATCGCGGCGATGGACATCGGGCCGGGCAAAGAGGTCATCGTAAACCCCATCACCGACCTTGGCTCGTTGGCCGGCATCATGGCGCAGGGCGCGATTCCTATCTTCCCGGACGTGGACATCCGCACCGGCAACGTTACCGCCGAGACCATTGAGAAAGTAATCTCCGAGCGCACGGCGGCCATCATCGCCGTCCACTGGTACGGGCTGCTCTGCCCCATGGACGACATCGTCGCGCTGGCCAAGAAGCACAACATCCTCCTGATTGAGGATGTGTGCCAGGCGCCGCTGGCGAAGTACAAGGGCCGCAATGCCGGCACCTTGGGCGACGTGGGCGCGTTCTCGTTCGACGCTGAAAAGCATCTCTCCGGCGGCCACGGCGGCGCGCTGCTTACGGACAACAAGGACATTGCCGACCGCGTGTACCTCTTTGGCGTGAGCCGCGGTGGAGTCCGGGAGGAGCGGTACGGCCGCAAGCACGTTCGCTTTGGCCTGAACATGCGTTTTGGCGAGCTTGAAGCGGCGTTCGTACTCGGCATGCTCCATATTCTCGAAGAGCAGAACCAGCGGCGTCGTGAGACTGCAGCTGCCCTAAGCTTGCGCATTGAAGAAGATATTCCCGGCTTGACCCCGCCCTACATCCCTGAAGGTGCAGACCATATCTACTGGTATTACTACCTGCACGTGGACCCGGATGCCTTCACCTGCGACCTCTGGGATCTGTCCGACGCCCTCATTGCCGAGGGCCTGACAAGAGCCGAGCCCGGCCCCTGGCAACTGGTGCCCGACAGCCATACCTTCCTGCACACCAAGACCACGGTGGCCGGAGAATCGCAGTGGCCCTGGGACCATCCCATGAACGAGTTCGCCAGGGACATCGAGTACAGCGCCGACATGGTACCAATTGCCAAGGAGCACGTAGATACCACCATCCGCTGGAATTGGACGGACAAGTACACCGACCAGGACGTGGAAGACATGGCAACGATCCTGGCAAAGGTGACGGACCGCTACCGGGTGTAGGCCCAATAAGCATGGGCGCCCACCTAGAAAGGTTGTGGCACTTCAGGTCGTTCTGCTCTTCTTCAGCGGCGAGAAATCCGGCGGTAAAACTAGAAAGACTGCTAGGAGGCCGTTCGTGCTGAGGGCTGCGCGAAGCCCCTGTCGAAGCATGAACGGCCGGGTTTTCGTGAGGGACTTTTGATGCGTTTTATCCGTTCAGCCTTCGACAAGCTCAGGCCGAACGGAACAGGTGCGTGGCTTGAATAGATGCAGCCACAGCCACTAGTTTCCAGAATTGGAGCGAGGGTTCAAAAAGCATGTACCCCAACGGCGCGCGGTTTTGTCTCAGCCTGACGTTTGACATCGAGATGTCCTACAACTTCCCGTATTGGACGTCTGACTACCATGACTATGGCGCTATTGATCCCCATGTAAAGCAGTACGTCCACACCATGTTGGACGTTGCCAAGAAGTATGGCGTCAAGCTGCAGTTCTTCGTTGTCGGCAGCGCCTTGGAAGACCCGGACGTTGACTACCTCAAGCGGCTGGTTGCAGAGGGACATGCGCTCGATAACCACACGTACCGGCACATAAACGTCAAGGCGGAGCGGGTCGAGGACCTGCATTCGTCGTACCGGCGCGCGCCGTGGCGCGCGGGCGGACTCTCGCCGCTGGAGTGCTTGCGCCACGAAATCAGGCAGACGA
>VXOZ01000019.1 GCA_009839775.1 Chloroflexota bacterium
GTACACCTCATCCCGATCCTCGCTATGGAAGAGCACGGCACCGCAAACTACCTCATTCATCGGGGTGAGTTCCGGCTCGCCGATCAGCACCCACTCGCCGTCGAACGCCGCCGCCATCTCCGCGTAGGTCATGATTTCCGCTTGCGCTTTCATGTCGGATGTGCCTCCCCAATGCTATCGCTTAAATGCTACCAGATGGTTGGCGGCATGTGCGATAAGATAGGTGATCTTAAGGGAATCCGGTCTCTGCAGAATGTGCCGCAGGCTCAGCGGTTTCTTTGCAGAATTAATGTGTTGTTAGGTGTTAGACACTATGCAGAAAGGGCAGACAGATGAGGTTATTGGAAGTGATACACTCCCCTCTTTCTGCACAATTCGACCTTCCTACCCTCTCAAAACTTAATAGCGCACGCACAGGGTGGAAGATTCTACCTCCCTTGCCGCAACGGTTAGTCCACATGACAGTCAGGAAGTCCTGTTAGTCCATGCAGTTGACAACGCCAGTTTCCACTGGCTATAAATGGGGCTGTGTGTGATCACTCTTAGACAGGGGGACATTCCGATGAATGGACAGGTTTCTCGTCGCACCTTCTTAGCTGGCACAACGGTACTTGGCGTAAGCGTATTTGCTGCGGCGTGCGGCCAGGCCGCGCCGGCCATGGAAGATGAGGAGATGGCGCCCGAGCAGCAGGAAGAGTCCCAGGCTGAGGCCGAGGCCCCGGCCGGCCCGCAGGGCGAGGCGCTTTACTGGCACCGCGGCTTCTTCGACTTCGAGCCGTGGGCAGCAGAGTTTGCGGATCTCAATCCCGGCCTGACCTTCAACGCGGTTGGTGAGTCGGACCGCCTCAATAAATTCAAGACGGCTGTGGCGGCGGGCAGCCCGCCCGATGCGGTGGACGTGGGTGACTGGCAGACGGTGGAACTGGGGGTCACGGACATTTCGCAGCCGCTCAATAACTACTACAAAGCCTCGGGTGTGCTGAACCTCGCCGAATTCTGGCCCAGCGTATTGAGCTATCTCACCGACGCGCCCACGGGCAACATGTACGGCGCGCCCTATGCGCCGGACCTGCGTGTGATGTACATCCACGGGGACACGTATCTCGAAGTGGGTCTGGACCCGGAGAATCCGCCGACTTCGTGGTCCGATTTCGATACCGCCATCATCCAGACCACCAAGTTCGACGGCGAGACCCTCGTGCGCGCCGGATGCCCGCCCTTCTGGGGCAGCGGCGGCACCGGCCTGTGGCTGCTCCTGCTCTGGCAGTTGGGCGGCGACGTGATGTCCGACGACTGGTCCGAGGTCACCATCAATAGCCCCGAAGCCGTGCGGGCGTTGGACTGGCTGAAGAACATCCACGAGGTGCAGGGCGGCTGGGACGCTATCGCCGAACTGCGTGGCGACGGGCTCCACCGCAACAGCCACCTGGCCGAGGCGCGCGCGGTGCACTACTACGCGACCTTTGCCGAGCGCGGCCAGTGGTTCAAGGAGAACGCGCCGGACTTGAACTTCGGCTTCACGCCGTGGCCCAAGCCGGAAGGCGGCAAGGACGCCAATCTGGGCGGCAACCACACGGCCACGTTTGCCATCAACGCCCCGAACCCGGACGCCATGTTCGCTTGGGTCGAGTACTTCTTGAGCGCGGATACGAACCTGCGCTTTGCCAAGCAGTACGACCGTGTGCCGGTGCGCGAGGCTACCACCTCCTCGCCGGAGTACACGGAGAACGATCCGTTCCGCGAACTGATCGCCCAGCAGATGCCGTTCCGCCACTTCTACTACTCCGGTCCCGGCGGGACCGAGGCGCGGACCCACGCTGTGGGTTTCGTGCCGGACGTGATGGCGGGCAACATCACCGCGCCGGAGGCGCTCGAAGCGGCTGAGAAAGGCATTACGGAACTGCTGGCCGGCTGGAACGAGCGTTTGGGCCGGTAGCGACCGCGCCGGATGTCCGTTTGCAGCCAAAGCTTGAGGCGCATGCCTCAAGGAAGCGCGCATAGAACAGAGGGAGGCAACCGCAAGGGTTGCCTCCCTCTTGTCTCTTAGCGTACACGCGTAGCGCGCTCTATGAGAACGATACGCAAGCAGTTCCCACCGTGCGCAGCACCGTTTCTTGGTTGAAGCGCGCTTCGTATTCTGCCGAGATTTCGTCGGTGAGCCGCATTCCTTCCTCGCCCGGCGAGGTTAGGATGATGAGCACCTTGGAACGCTCGCGCTGGACTACGCCATCTGAGCCGCGCCACTGCCCGGCCCCGTCAACCACAGTCAAGCCATCGGGAAAGCGCGGCGTAACCGCATCCGCCAGAAACGCGGCCCAGGCTTCATCGCTCACCACCTCAACGCCCCCGCTGCTGCGCCCGAAGAAGAGCTGGTATTCGGCGAATTCATCAGTTCCCGCAGGGCAAGAAGTCACCGTGTAAGCGCTGCAACCCGCTAGAATGAAGATGGCGGCCAAGAGTAGGACAGATTGGAAAACGCGCACGAGAGTTCCTCCACGTAGTGTGCCAATTGCACAGTTTTCGTCTTTATCAATCGATGTGCCGGACGAGCAGGGGGCTGAAATGAGCGCAACGCAACCGGCAGAGCGTGCTTTCCTCTCAAGAAGCACGATAAACGTCGCGCAACCCCCGCCTACCTGCCCGTTGCCACGTGCCAAGCTCGTAAACGGGCAGCAGGTTATCCACTAAATGCCGTGAACAGTATACTGCACGCAGGCCGGTTGGGCGCTAGAATACTTTGTCAGAACTTCCGCCCGGAGAGAAGAATAAGGCAGGCGCGTGTTGCGCAAGCCGATTAGGATTCTGCAATGCTTGAGCCAAGGATATTCGACGACTCCAGTGTGTGGATGCGGGGCATCACCCGCGCGTGGCAGTTCCTGCCGCCGGTCGACATGCGGGCTGCCATCACACCAAACGAGGTCGAGGCGGCCAGCGGACACACGTTTGTCATCACGCTGACGGCGGGGCCGGGTCTTGTCCTATCTGCAGGAGCCCATATCACCGTGGAAATCCCGGATTGCTGG
>VXOZ01000287.1 GCA_009839775.1 Chloroflexota bacterium
CGTACACTCCAACAAACAGTGCATCGAAGAGTCGGGACGCCCTGGCGATAATATCCATGTGTCCGTTTGTAACCGGATCGAAGCTCCCAGGATAGAGCGCCGTGCGCACGTTTTCCTCCGCCTTCCGCGTGCTAGTCGAACCACATTATATAGTAATCAAGTTACCGCGTCTTACTAAAGGCGCAACGTTGTTGGCAACTCATGCTATCGCCAAGGGAAAGCAAATGCCACCCTTCCCTGCGCGGTATTCTACCAACGACAGATGAACATTACAACTTCCAGAAATAGAATCCTCACAACTTCCTGAAATAGAATCCTCTCGGCTTAGCAGGTGTTATTTCTCTCTTCGCTTTCATCCATTGCAGGGACCTCTGCTGTCTGCTATCCTAAGACTCGGAAAGTCTTCTCTTTAAACCCGTCCCGCGAGGCAGGTAAGAGAGGTCCAGATATATTTGGATGCTTCTTGCCTGCGGGCAAGAAGTGTTTTTTTGTGCCTCCGGCACACGCGGAACGACCGGTGCCACGCCGTTGCTAGCAGCGAGGTTCGTATGACAACTTCCGGGAAGATACTCCTTCAAGCGGAAGAAATCCGCCGCGCGCTCTCGCGCATTGCCCACGAAATCGTGGAGCATAACCGTGGCGCTGAAGACATCGTTTTGGTCGGCATCCAGGCCCGGGGCGCGCCGCTGGCGCGGCGGCTTGCCAACAGCATTGAAACCTTGGAAAGTGTCGTCGTGCCGGTCGGCAGACTGGACATTACCCTCTACCGCGACGACCTTGAGCGCGAGCATTTTCGCCCGAACGTGCGCGAGACGCAGATCCCGGTCGATCTCACGGAAAAAAACGTTGTGCTCGTCGATGATGTGCTCTATACCGGACGCACCATTCGCGCCGCGATGGACGCGGTAATGGATTACGGCCGACCCCGCACGATCCAGCTTGCCGTGTTGATCGACCGCGGTCACCGCGAGTTGCCAATCCGCGCCGACTACGTGGGTAAGAATGTGCCGACGTCGCGCTCCGAGGAAATCGAGCTTCACCTCTTGGAGACTGACGGCAAGGATGAAATCATCTTGGTGCCCACACCGGAGGGAGCGGTCTAGATGCCTCTAGAGCGCAAAGACCTCCTCGACTTGGATGACTTTTCGTCCGAGGAGATCGAACTTCTGCTGGAGACCACTGCCGCCATGACGGAGATTCTCTCCAGACCTATCCGGCGGGTGCCCACACTGCGGGGCAAAACGATTGTCAATATGTTCTATGAGGCGAGCACGCGCACGCGTTCCTCATTTGAGCTGGCGGCAAAAAACCTCTCCGCGGACTTAGTAAACGTGTCCGCCAGTCAGAGTAGCGTCGAAAAAGGCGAGTCGCTCATCGATACGATGCGCACTCTGCAAGCTCTCGGCGCCGACATGCTCGTAATGCGGCACTGGGAAGCCGGCGCGCCCTATCTGGCCGCGTCGTGGCTGCAGGCGTCCGTGATCAATGCCGGCGATGGCTGGCACGCCCACCCCAGCCAGGCGCTGCTCGATCTCTATACAGTTCAGGAACGACGGGGCTCAATCGAGGGACTGAAGCTCGTGATCGTCGGGGATATCCTGCATAGCCGCGTGGCGCGATCCAATCTCTGGGGCTTTGGCAAGATGGGCGCGCGGGTCGTGCTCTGCGGGCCGCCAACCCTCGTGACACCAGACATCTTGGGAATCGCAGAGAACTTGCCTTGGGTGACGATTTCGTACGATCTCGATGAGGCGATTACGGATGCCGACGTGGTGATGATGTTGCGCTTGCAGCGTGAGCGCATGGCGAGCGGGCTCCTGCCTTCTCTGCGGGAATACGCCGCTCGTTTTGGGCTTACGCAGAAGCGCATGCGGCGCGCGCGTCCCAACGCCCTTATCATGCACCCCGGACCCATGAATCAGGGTGTGGAGATTACGCCTGAACTGGCCTATAGCGAGCAAGCCGTCATCGAAGAGCAGGTCACGAACGGTGTCGCGGTACGTATGGCCATCTTCTATCTCCTCGCGGGTACCGCGGAGCGGATAGCATGAACAAGAACTGGTTAATACAGGGAGCGCGGGTGCTCGATCCGGCAAACGGTCTCGATGCGATGCAAGACGTGCTGATTGAGGACGGCAAGATAGCACGTGTCACAGAGTCAATCGCTGCTAATGGACTTCCCGTTGTCGACGCAAGCGGACTCGTGCTGGCACCTGGCTTCGTGGACTTGCATTGCCACCTGCGTGAACCGGGTTTTGAATACAAGGAGACCATCGCTACCGGCACGCGCGCGGCCGTGCAAGGCGGCTTCACGACCGTGTGCAGCATGGCAAATACTGATCCGGTCGTGGATAGTCCGGCAGCGGTGGCCTTCATTCTAGAGCGCGCCAAGGACGCCGCAGCCGCGCGGGTCTTCCCGCTCGCCGCCGTCACGCAAGGCTTTGGCGGCACGCAACTCGTGGAAATGGCGGCCCTGTCAGATGCGGGCGTCGTTGCCTTCTCCGACGATGGTCTGCCGATAGCCGACGCTCGCATGATGCGTCACGCCCTTGAATACAGTCTCCTTGTAGGCAAACCAATCGTGAACCATTGTGAAGATCCCGCGCTGGCGCATGGTGGCGTCATGAACGAAGGACTGACCTCACTGCGTCTCGGTCTGCGCGGCATGCCGGCGGAAGCCGAGGAAATAATGGTGGCCCGCGACGCGCTGCTGGCCCGCCGCACCGGAGCGCACGTTCACATCGCTCACGTATCCACGCAAGGCAGCGTAGAGATTATCCGCGCGGCGAAGCAACAGGGCATTCGCATCACCGCTGAGGTGACGCCCCACCATCTCACGCTCACCGACGCGCTAGTTGCCGAGAGCTTGCCAGCGGAAGAAGGGTCCGCGCTCGCCTACGACACGCAGGCCAAAGTCAAGCCGCCTCTTCGTACCGAGGCTGACATTGAGGCCCTCATCGAGGGACTGAACGACGGTACCATCGACGCGATTGCCACCGACCACGCGCCGCACAGCACAAACG
>VXOZ01000189.1 GCA_009839775.1 Chloroflexota bacterium
GGTAGTGATACCGGATAACCGGCGGCGCTCGTGTCTTGCCCGGCAATTGTTCGCCAAAGCATGGATCGCATGTGGGTGTTGGAGAGGGCACATGGAAAAAGGGAAGCAATGAGTCGCGATCGTAAGCTACGGGAGTCTGCTCCGGTAGAAGTGACACTCACCGGCATGGCGCATCGCGGCCCGGCAGTGGGCCGCATCGACGGACAAGTGGTCTTTGCCTTCTACGGGATTCCCGGCGAGCGCGTGCAGGTGCAACTGGAGCGCCGTCGCAAGAAATTCCTGCACGCGCGCGTCGTTGAAGTGCTCGAAGCTTCACCTGACCGCACCGACCCGCTTTGCCAATACTATGGCGCATGCGGCGGCTGCCAGTGGCAACACATTGACTATGCGGCCCAGGTGCGTCTAAAGAAGCAGACTGTTACGGAGCATTTCGCACGGATTGGCAAGCAGACGGTTGCCATAGACACCGTGCACACGCCAAGCTCCCCCTGGGAGTACCGCTACGGCTGCGAGATCGCTCTCTCGCGTGAAGCGGGCTTCCGGCAGCGCGGCAGCCGCCGCGTCGTCGAGATAGAGCATTGCGCTATCAGTCACCCGCTCATCTCGAGGTTGCTGGCGGCACTCAACGAGATGATCCGTGACGGCAGGATACCCGACCTATGGGGAAGAAACTGGGTGGAGACGCGCATCATTCCCCGAGGTGGCTCCGCGAAGTTGGCACTGATATTGGAAGGCGTCCGCAATGTTGACCTGGAGGCGGAACCGGAACTGCGCACTGTCCTGGACGCCCTTACCACTATCTCGGAGGCGGTGAGCGTCTCCTATCGCACGCCGAGCGGTCAGGTTGAGCCCTTTGCCGGAGCGGCTATGGTGGGCATTGAACTCATGGGCAAGACGATCCAGTTTCCGCCCGGGGCCTTCTTTCAGGCCAGCGTGGAGATGCTGCCGCTTGCTATCTCCCGCATGCGTGAGCTGGCGGCGATCCAGTCCCATGAGACCGTGCTCGACCTCTATTGCGGTGTCGGAGTCTTCGGTCTCTTCATGGCCGAGGACGCGGGACACGTCATAGGCATTGAAGTGGACAAGCAGGCCATCGTAGCGGCGCGGCAAACGGCGGCGGAATGGGGGTTGCGGAACATTGAATTCTGGGACCTGCCGGCTGAGAAGGTGACGGAGGAATTGCCGCAGGTGGATGTCGCCGTAGTCGATCCGCCGCGCACCGGCATGGACCCGCGCGTGCTCCGCGCAGTGGCCGGCAGCGCGCCGAGCCGCATCGTGTACCTATCGTGCGAGCCTTCCACCCTCGCGCGCGACGCGGCGCTCTTGCACGAAGAGGGGTACCGCGTCGAACGCCTTGAACTTTTTGACTTCTTCCCGCAGACGTATCACATTGAAAACCTCGCACTCTTTCGCCGCAGCTAACTGAAACAGTAAGCATGGTAGCGCTGCGCGGCTGCGGAAAGACCGTGATTCAGGAGAACAAAACCTATGTCAGACGGTCTGCAAGATGCAGGCAGGCAGCGGGAAGCGCCCGTGATCGGCATCACAGGCAACATTGGCACGGGCAAGAGCACCGTGGCAGGGATTCTTGCCGATCTGGGTGTGCACGTGGTCGATGCCGATCAAGTCGTACATGCCCTCTACCGTGACCCCGACAGCCTGTTGGTGCGAGCCGTCGCTGCCGAATTTGGCGAGGGGGTCCTGGCGAAAGACGGTACGCTTGAGCGCGCAACCCTGGGAGAAGTAGTATTCAAAGACGCCACGGTGCTGAGAAGACTCGAAGAAATCGTGCATCCCGCCGTTGTTGCAGAGTTGCAGAAGGAACTTGATGGGACCCCTCTGGATGTGCCTTGCGCCATCGAGGCCATCAAGCTGATCGAAAGCGACCTTGTCATGATGCTCGACGCCGTGTGGATCGTGGTTGCAACGCCGGAATTGCAGCGAGATCGTCTCAGCGCCAAGGGCATGTCTCCCGGCGAAGCGCAACGACGCCTGGACGTGCAGCCATCAGTGGAGGATAAGGTCACCCACCTGCGGCAGAAGCGTGGGGACTCCTGCCCGGTCACGAGAATAGACAATGTCGGGACACTTGCTGACCTAGAATCGACTGTGCGCGAGCTATGGAGCACTATGCAGGCAGCGATGCCCGAAACCAAGGAGCCTTAGAAATATGCCCTGGACCGCACTCGGACTCACATTTGCCGCCGGGCAGAACCCGTATGCCGCGCTGTTTCTCTTGGCGGTGCTGGCCCGCTCCGAGGACGTGGAACTCTCGTTGCAGTCTCCCTTCACGTTCCTGTCCCATACCGTGACGATTGGCGTGCTCTTTGTGCTTGCGGGTGCACAGGTCTTTGCGGACAAGCACCCCCGTTGGGGGCGTCACGAGGCGGTGGTGAGCGCAATCACGCGTCCGCTCTGTGCGGCCGTAATCGTGCTTAGTCTACTCGGCACTGCCGCTGCCAGCATGTGGTTGTGGCTGGCGGTCGCGGTAGTCATCGCGCTCTGCAGTCACGTCTCTCGCGTCGCCATGCGGCGTCAGCTCGCCAGCAGAATGTCCGGCATGGGATACCTCATGGCTAGCCTCTTGCTGGATAGCGCCGCCCTCGTTGGCGGATTGCTCGCTATCCTCGTGCCCATTGTTGGCGCGGTATTGGGATTGCTGATGCTCGGCGGTGCGGCAGCGCTATCCTTCCGTTGGCGCTTTACGACGAGGGCCAGCCAAGGGACGGAGTCGTAGGGCGGGAGCTAGCTCGTCTCTGCGCGATCCTACTGCCTGGTGTGCGAGGTTGCTGCTGCATTCCTACCAGAGCAAAGTGCATGCCTCTTCGTCACTTCATGGACCCGAGGCCTCTCTTAAGTGGCCAATAGGGCGCAGGTTACAAACCTGCGTTACCCATCCATCCAAAATAGTTGGACGGCTAGAGCAGGTGAACGAGATCGCCGCGCACGAAGAAGTAGAAGTCCTGTGAGCCGAAGCGGAATTCCGGCGCGTCGGCGGGTCTGGGCATCTTGCGGCTTA
>VXOZ01000359.1 GCA_009839775.1 Chloroflexota bacterium
TAAAAGAGACAGCAGTCAACTTAATAGGGGTGTAGATAACGGGGAAAAGTGCCCTGAAGCGTGCCCTGAAGCGGTCTTAGGCAGGGGATAATTGGCGGGAAAGAGTGTTGAAAACATCCAAGCAAACCCTGGAATCGGAAGGAATCTCAGAGGCGTATGTATGGCGGGGAAAAGCGCGAATTTTCTCCCCATGATGTGACGCTGGAAGCTGTTCAGCTTTCCCCAGAAAAGACGCAGTTATTGGAGCGATCCAAGCAAAACGGTCAAGTTGACAAAGGGCGGCAAAAGCCGCTCAGGGCTTAGGATATCCCCATTTCGGGCAATTTATCCACTGCATAAATGCCAGTTATCCACATAAATCGCTACTTGACCGTAATGCCGTGGAATCGGTTCCGGCCAAAAGGATTATGTAGATAAGAAGTCTGAGAGCGGCATACGCGCTAGGAACGCACAGATTCAGAGGTGGGGATTGCAGCCTCTTCAGCTCCCTGCAGTTGCTGGTACTTCTCTACATACGCATTGACGGTCATCACAACAGTAGCGTGACTCCACGTAAGCGGCGAGACGCTCAGCGGGGCGTTGGTAAAAGGGTGTACCTGCTCGGCAAGGCAGCCGCTCTCCAGGCGGCGCTGCTCCACCCAGAGGAGGATTTCCTTGGCTGGCTGCAGGTCCTCAAGGGAGTTCGCTTTGGCAATGTACCACTCCGCGAGCCAGAGCGTGCAGATGAACCAGGGGTTGCCGGGCACGACGGCGATGTTATTGCTTATCTGGTGGTAGTAGTCGTTCTCGTAGCGCGCGATGCCACCCACATCCGTCTTCACCCAGAGACGCTCACGGACCGTCTCCATCATCTTGATCACCAAAGGGTCATCAGGCTCTAGCATGCCGAAGTACCAGAGAGCGTACGTCGCGCTGTCTATGGTGGGGTCGTGGCGCACCGTGCCGTCCGGCAGCGGCGTCACCATGCGGGAGAAGAGCCCGGTGTCCGGGTTGATCATGTGGGTGAGGGCCGCCTGCTTGAGTTCCTCCGCCGTGCGCCGGTAGCTCTCTGTATAGGTATCTTCGCCAAAGGCTTCGGTAAAATTCGCCGCTGCCTGCAGGCCGGCGTAGACCGTGGCCACCGTATGCGCGTGAACCCCGTGGCGCTCTTCCCAAAGATCGTAGGACGGCACCGGCAAGCCGGTGGTGAGGTCGCGGTAGAGGCTCATGAACTGGGCGGCAGGCTTGATGAAGGACGCATAGAATGGCTTTAGGAACTCGATATCCCAGTATTCCTCGAAGTGCTGCCACAGGGCCCAGAGGACGAGGGCGGTCTCGTCTTCTTGAATGGGGTGCTGGCGGGAGCCGTCCGGCGCGGCCCAGGGATGCCAGGACGACCCGACGGAGCCGTCCGGATTGTACTTGTGCATCATGTAGCCCTGGGGCGTGATGGTGCGCAGGCAGAAGCTGAAGAAGCGCCGCGAAATCTCACCGTAGCCAGCGCGGCTCAGGGCATAGGCAACCAGGGCGCCGTCACGCGGCCACATGTAGGAGTAGGTGTCGCGCCCGAATTGCGCAATATCGTTGTCATTGGCCGCCAGTATCGCCCCTTCGTGGTCGGTCTGGGTCTGGATTGTGAGCAGGCTGCGATTGAAGAGCGCACCGATCTCAGGCGGCAGATCCGCGAGCGAAAAGCCCTCTTTGCGCACCCAATGCCGCCAGTACTCCTGAGTCCGAAAGAGCACCGCGGCCGGCCCTACCTGACGCATGTGCCGCTCTATCGCCTCCACTTCCATCGCGTCGGAGCCGACAGCCATCCAGTAGTAAACGGTAGCGGTCTCACGGGCGGGAATCGTAACACTGACCGACCCGGTGCTGTCCACAGAGCCCTGCGCGATCGGGTTTCCTTCCAGGCGGCCGTCCTCGGCATCGCGCCAGGTGCCTTCCAGACCGCCCACGTTCTTCGTGCCCGTGGCGTACGCGTCCAGTCCAATTTCGGGGCCGTTCATCACGTTCATCCAGAAGAAGGTCTTTCCCTTGTAGTGGATCAGCGCGCGGTGGCGCGGATCGTAGTAGGCGGTATCGCCAAGGCTGATACCACCCAGGGAGAAGTTGTGATGGAAGAACAGGCGCACCTCTCTGGCGGCATCGGTCTGATTCTCAACGTCTATCTGCCGCAGGAAGACGTTGCGGCTGTAGTCAACCGCGTCGTTCAACGTGAGGCGCACACGCAAGCGGTCGTTCTGGGCCGTGACGTGCGTGACTAGCGTGTCTTCCTTGTAGCGCAGCGACTTTTGCCAGGACCTATCGTGGATCCAGGCAAACTGGCCCTCCACCCAGACGCCGAATTGGAACGGCTGCCCCTGGGCATGGTCCTCCTGACCGACGTGGGGATAGTAGACGTCCCGGATGCGGTAATCGCTGTCAAAACAGACGAGCAGGCGACCGTTCCCTACCGGCAAATCACGCGGCATCACGTATACCCTTGGCACTTGATGGCAGCAAGATTACGACTTCAGCAAGAGTACGCAGCATAAACGGCAGGAACCACTAGGTCGCTGCCACGGAGGTAGCCCGGCGCGGTCTTTCTCCAGCCCTGCGGCATTAATCGACCACTACCGCGATCCTCCGGGCCGCAACCTTGGCTGCGTACCCTTCATTGTAACGACCGCCACGCCGCGCGCAACCCCGGTTGTGGAACGGGCCGCCTGAGGGTGCGCCGCGAAAGCGCTACTGTCATGGCAATGTCGCGCGGGCAGTGACTTGGGTGTGTGCCGGCAACGCACCCGCAGGATGCTCCGCGATTCCGAGTCCTTGCCGCCGTTCTCTACAGCCGGAAGCACGATACCCCGTGCTATTATGGGAGGGAGTCATGCCTGCCTGCGGCAGATATATGGCTAAGAAACGACGCCGGAGTGCAGTTGCCGGTAAGCGAGAAGACCCCCCTCTCCCTGGGGAGAGGGCCGGGGTGAGGGGGAACGCGGCGCCGGCCCAGCCCAATACCAACGGCTGGCAGAGTTACGCAAAGGCCTCCTAAGGA
>VXOZ01000275.1 GCA_009839775.1 Chloroflexota bacterium
CCGCGGGCTCGGTAAAGACGCCTTCCGTTGAGGCCAGCAGCTTGATGGCGTCCACCACCTCTTCGTCGGTAACGGACTCGATAACGCCGCCGGTATCTTGGGCAATCTTTACGGCGTAGTAACCGTCGGCGGGATTGCCGATGGCGAGCGAATGGGCAATCGTCGTCGGCAGCTTCACTGGCCTGATGGCGGTGGTACCGGCGGCGTAGGCCTGCGCCACCGGACTGCACCCCTCGCCCTGCGCGCCGGAGATGCGCGTATGCGGCGTGCCTTCCAGCAAGCCCACTTTGTACAACTCGTTGAGCCCTTTGTAGACCTTGGTATAGAGCGAGCCGGAGGCAATGGGCGCCACAATGTGGTCCGGCGCGCGCCAGCCAAGCTGTTCTACCACCTCGAACGCCAGCGTCTTGGAGCCTTCCGAATAGAAGGGGCGGATGTTGATGTTGACGAACGCCCAGGAATAGCGGTCGGCGAGCTCGCTGCAGAGGCGGTTCAACTCGTCGTAGGTACCTGCCACCGAGACCAGGGTCGCGCCGTACACCGCCGCATTCACCACCTTGCCGTGCTCCACCGTGTGGGGCAGGAAGACAAACGTACGCAGGCCGTTGCGCACTCCGGCTGCCGCGGTCGCGCTCGCCAGGTTGCCGGTGGAAGCGCAGGCAAATGTATCGAACCCAAACTCTTTCGCCTTGGCCACCGCCACCGAGACCACCCGGTCTTTGAAGGAGAAGGTCGGGTTCACGCTATCGTTCTTGACGTAGAGTTCCTTCAGGCCCAGGGCTTTGCCCAGGTTGGGCGCGGGCTGCAAGGGGGTAAACCCCACGCGCCAGTTCAGGTCTTCGCCGTGCTCCACGGGCAACAGGTCTTTGTAGCGCCACAGCGAAATCGGCCCCTGCGCGATCTTCTCGTGACTCGTGACTTCGCGAATGGCATCGTAATCGTACTCGACCTCCAATGGGCCGAAACAGAAGGAACAGACGTGTGTCGGCTGCACGGGATAGCGCTCATCGCACTCCCGACACTTCAGTCCCTTTATGCGTCCTACTTCACTCATGACTCGATATCTTCCTCTTGCGAATGCTCATTCAAATCAATTGCAGCGACGTGCTCAGATCGAATGCTTTGTTTTGATCGATGTTGCTCTTGCCGCTTGCTCCCCATCCCCCAAACTGCCGCTGTTCTCTTTGTCCGGCGTCTACCGTTTTGTCCGGCGTCTACCGTTGCTCTTTCTCCCTCTCCCTGTGGGAGAGGGCCGGGGTGAGGGTCTGTGGCTTGCCGCGCCCATTGCGCGCGCAGGCTCAGCAAAGATGGTGTTGCTATACAGTGCGCCCGCAGCGGGGCATGCGGGGCAAGCCGCCGACATCGGTCATGGTGGCGCGTTTCTTCCAAGCGGTTAGCGCAGCGCCGTACGGCATCGCCACCCCTCCCGTGGGAATCGCGTCATTTTGAGCTTGCGACCCTTGCAACGGTCGAGGCTCTTGTTGTAGTGAATTCCTCATTAAATAAGAACAACCCCTTTCTCTTTCCTTATAGAGAGGGGTCGTATGTCGCAACATTTCCCCTTATCTTGCCCCAATGCGCATGGGGCCGGAATTGGCACCCTGTCGTGGACACAATCACGTCCACCGGGATGCCGGGCTTCATAGGGCCGTCTCCCTCCACCTCTCTTGATAAGGCAACGGTTATTCACTTGTTAAGTTTTGCAGGCGTTCGGCGCAACCGCCTCTAGCCTGCAACTCAGTCACGAGTATCTTAACACAGCCCCGCAAGGTCGTCAAACGATGAGTGTGGGCAAATCGCCGGTAGCCATGCGTAGACAACGAGTACAATGGAGAGGAGGCGTACCTGCTCGTCCCTGCCGACAGCGAATGTGCTGCGGCATGATTGTCCCAAATGCATGATACTACGCGCCTGAGCGTCCTTGCCTGGCGCGCGTGCCCGCTAGACACAATGGCGCGGCATCTCAATAAGGAAAGGGAACCTGCGATGGCAACGAAAAAACTCCCCGACGGACTCGTTCCCGCCGGCAGTTCATTGGAATTCACGGAAGATACCATCCCCGCAGCTCTGCAAAAAGAACATGCTCTCGGCACCGGTCACTGGGGCGTCTTGCACGTGTTTGCAGGCGAGGTGTGCTTTGTGGACCTCGTCACCGGTGCCGAGAGCACGGTGGCGGCGCCCGACCACGTCATCATTCAGCCCGAAGCGCCGCATCGCTTACGTGTCACCGGGTCGGTGCGCTGCCGCATCGACTTTTTCCGCAGGCTGGATGACAAGGCTACCATGCGCACACCCGGCAGCTTTGCCGAAGAGGAAGTGAAGCGGAGCTTCGCGCGCTGCGAGGCGGCCGGCGACTTTGCGGAAACCTTCTACACCACCTTCATGAACGCCTCGCCCGCCATCGCGCCGTTCTTTGCCCAAACGGAGTTCGGCCGCCAGCGCCAACTGCTGCGGGACTCGGTGTACCTGATGGTGACGCACGACGTTTCCGACCCCGACATGCGGGCCTTGCTCGACAAACTGGGCGGTCTCCACAGCCGCGCCGGCCGCAACATCGCGCCCAAGCTCTACGAACTGTGGCTGGACAGCATCTGCGCCACCGTCAAGCAACTCGACCCGGAGTGGACCCAAACCCTCGAAGATCACTGGCGCGTAAGGCTGCGGGCGGGGATGCAGATTATCATGGCGGCATACTAGAGAGCGATGTACGGAAAGGGTCAAATTGCTTGTGCTAAGAGAGCAATAGGGGGAGGGAATCCTAATGTTTGATGGGTTACTAGGGAACGCCGGTGTTCTCTCAATGGAGGAAATGGATAAGGAATACGGGCAATTGCTCGCGGAAGATGAGGAATTCCAGATTGGATTTAAGGTTATGCGGGACACATTTCTCTTCACAGATAGGCGATTAGAACTCGTGGATGTCCAGGGCATGACCGGCAGAAAGAAGGAGTTTCTTTCCATACCCTATGACAAAATCACTCATGTATAGCGTCGAATCCACTGGTTTCCTTGATCGT
>VXOZ01000193.1 GCA_009839775.1 Chloroflexota bacterium
AGTCAGACTTATAGGCACTGGCTTGCTGTGCTTGCCGACCAAGTCGATGGGGCGCAACACTCCATGCATCTCTGTCACGGCACTCGTGTTTCGTCGAGGGATGACGCAGGTGTTAGCGGCAACTGTAAATTTCCCATTTTGGAGTGAACCCCTGAATCTGGACACGTTGAGTTCCGGATTCTGACGCATAAGCTTGCTGGGCTAGGAGGACGACATGGCCCGACACCGACGATACAGTTTGGAATTCAAGCGCCGAGTGGTGCAGGAGCACCTGGCCGACGGGATGACGCTCAGCGCACTTGCCCGCCACCACGACATCTCCCGCAACCTGATTCGGCTTTGGGTGGAGAAGCACGAGGCCGGTGAGTTCGATGACGACGACGTGCAGGCGGATCTGCTGGTCCACTGCCGGAGGCGGATCGCGGAGCTGGTGGTGCTGGGCCACTCAAGGCTGCTGTGGCTGCGCTTCTACCGCCAGCAGACGATGCGCGTTCTGTTCGAGGGGCTGGAGAGCGCGTTCGCGCGCTTCGGCGGGGTGCCGAGTTCAGCGCTAGAGAAGCTGTTTTCAAGACCGTCTACCCCGTCATCGGAAAGATGATTGACTACACCGAATGCGGGATCTGTTGCGATACTGATGGCAGTTTCAAGGCAATCCACTGCGGCAACGATCAGGCAAACAGTCTTACGAACTCTGGCTTTGGCTACAGTACATGGATTGCTGGGCATGTGACTATTGGTTTTTTGATCCCCAGAGAAATCGGGCTTGGCGCAAACGTCGCCCGCGACAATGATGATGTCTTCAAGATAGTCCTGGTTGGAAAGACGGGTGACCCACTCCAAGTTGTCGGGAAAGTCGATGTGCAAAGCTGATATCGCGAACACTCGCATGGTTGAAGTCCATATCTATATGTTGACGCAGCCGATGGGTATCTCCTTCACCCTGGTGTTTACCATTGAGAAGTTGGAGAGTTCAGGAGTTGCTAAATTCTGCGGACATATACGCCAACTGGAAACCGAGTTTGGATAGATTGCGGTGACTGGCTGAGTGAAACTCGGTATCTGAAACCACCAAGTTGCACCTTAGCTCTCGGGCCCTCCTGATTCTTCTCGATATCAATGCGGCGTGACACCCCCGTTTGCGGAATTCCGGCTTAGTTATGGCGTTGGAAAACCAACAGATGTGGCCTGAATAGAACAACGAAGCGCGGGCGGCCAACTCCCCATCGATGAAGGCAAGAAAATACTCGAGGCTACTGCTGGAATAACGCTGACTTAACTCTTCCACCGATCGGAGAGTGGGTGCTGTTGCCTGACTAAGCAGTTCTGGGATGAGCACACGCGATACGCCTGCTTCTTCCGCAGTGAGGATGGACATGGCCGGATTGTCCTCAACCTTCGGAAGTTCGGTTGGTCGTGTAAAATACACTGCGTCGGTCCCAACATAGTGGAACCCCGCAGCCCGCAGTGCTGTTACCGACTGTTCGTTGGTTTTTTGTGGCGGGAGTGAACAGTTGCAGGAAACATCATCGTCACGGTACCAATCAGCAGCGCCTCTAAGAGCATCGAGTGATTCGGTGTTCATGCATATGATTCGGTTATAGTAGGTTGAGTTTGGTTTTCCTGAATCCTTCAGAGCAACTAGAGACGAGCCGAATTGCTTCTCTTGAATCGGAGCCGTATCTGCGGGTGCTAAGTAGTTGTTGAGCTTGGTGAATTCAAGATCCAGCTTGGTCGAGACGGTATCAATTTCGTCGAATTCAATTGGTTTCATCCATGTGACTCAATTGGACAATGTGTTGCAGTATATAGACGCTGGGGCCTTCCACCTTCCGCCGCGTCTCTACGACCCTAGGTATCCGCGCGGGATTGTCCAGCACGAAGCGAGTCGCCACCGCACCAACGCCGTCCGAGCAGCGGAAGGTCGTCTTGAGCTCCGAGCGTATCCCGGCCCAGAATCCCGCCCCGAAATTGCGCATGATGGCAATGTCCGCCCGGGCAAACGGTAGATGGCCTGCCAGTCGTCCCCGACCGCGACGGCCCCGCGCTGCTCGTCGATCAGCGGTCGCGATTCGACGCGATCGAGGAACGCGCTCAAGCGCGCCCATCTCCGGGCTGCGCTCGGTCCGAGCCATGCCCTCCGGCCACCCACCGGCGAGCGGCGCAGCCGCACGGGCAGCAGCCTCCCGAATCTCCTCGAAGGCACGTCGCCGCACGAAGTCTTCGGGCCGCGCCACCGACTGAAGCCGCGCAGCCGTCGCAACGAGCGCGCCCCCGTAGCTCGAAAACACCCGCGCCCGCGCGTTCTCCAGAGCCGTCACCAAAGCGGTCGCAGCGCGTTTGGACAACCCGGAAACCGCCGAGTTCACGGATGGTGTGCGAATCAGCACGCCCGCCCAGCGCCACACGTCTTTGGTTAACTCGACCCCGGCTATCTCCCCCACCGCGATCTCGCGCGACCCGATCAGCAGCGTAAGCCGCAACGCCTCTCCGTCCAATGCCGACGCCCTCGCGTCCGTCGGGCGGGTCAAGGCGAACAATATGAGGCGACACCTTTGCGCCCAACCGAGACCACGCGCTCGTCGCTGAGCCTGCTTGCATGCCACATCGGCATCGTTTCCTTCAGAACCGCTCAGCGAGGCAGGCTGCCACCGCCGCCGAACAACGCGTTCCCGTCCACCGGTTGGAAGCGGAAGGTATCCCCATCTTCGCACGGGATCGAGCCGATCCCCCGCAGCAGACGTTCGACATGCCGACCAAAGGCCAGAAGCTTCCCGAAGGCTTCGTGCCGCGAGGACCGCGACATCGAGCGTGCGCAGAAACGCCAAGCCGGACACGGCACACGAGC
Source organism: Chloroflexota bacterium (assembly GCA_009839775.1). GTDB lineage: Bacteria > Chloroflexota > UBA11872 > VXOZ01 > VXOZ01 > VXOZ01. The sequence goes on from VXOZ01000193.1 coordinate 2,846, forward strand.
CCCCGAATCTCAACTGTGGGACATCGCCGTGAAACGCTAGGTCTAAGCCTCAGCCCAGCGCGGCCAACTGGTCACCGCTGCCGGACCCGGAGCCCCGAGAGGCGCGCAAGTGGGTCACCTCCATCCCTGACAACGGTGGCAGCATAGGCGGCACTGACGCGGGT
>VXOZ01000351.1 GCA_009839775.1 Chloroflexota bacterium
GTTCATGATCGTGGGCGCGCCGGAAGCGGACCCCCTGGAAAACCGCATTTCCAACGAGAGCCCCGTAGGCCAGGCCCTGATGGGTCACCGCGTGGGTGAGCAGGTGACCGTCGAAGTGCCCGCCGGCACGCTGACGTATACAATTAAAGAGGTAAAGTAACTACGGAAGCGTCTAACTACGTCAAAGTCATCTGACTACGTCAAAGACGCAGATCGTGCCCGCAAGATGCCAGAAGATTTCCGCCTGCGCAAACTCAAGGCCTTGCGCGCACAAGGCGTAGACCCTTACCCGCTGCGCTTTCGGCGCACCCATACGGCGCAAGACGCCCTCGACCGCTTCGATGACCTCTCCACCGCGCAAGAGACGATTCGCCTCGCCGGGCGCATTCTCACTATCCGCAAGATGGGCAAGGCGGCGTTTGCCCACATCGAAGACGCTTCGGGGCGCGTCCAGCTCTATCTACGCCTCAACATTCTTGGCGAAGAGGCGTTTCGAACTGCTATAGACCTCTTTGACCTTGGCGATATTGTCGGCGCGGAGGGGGTGCTCTTTCGCACGCGCACCGGCGAAGAGACCCTGGAAGTGCGGCGCATCGAGATGCTGGCCAAGGCGCTGCAGAACCCGCCGGAAAAGTACCACGGCTTGCGCGATACCGAGACCCGCCTGCGCCGCCGCTATTTGGACATGGCGGCCAATCCGGAGGTGCGCAAAGCTTTCGCGACGCGCAGCCACGTGGTGCGCGAGGTGCGGGCATTCTTCGATGCTCGCGATTTCCTGGAAGTCGAGACGCCGGTGCTCCAGCCGCTCTACGGCGGCGCCTTTGCCCGGCCGTTCATCACGCATCACAACGCGCTCGATCAGGACTTCTACCTGCGGATCGCCACGGAACTCTACCTCAAGCGCTGCCTCATCGGCGGCTTCGAGCGGGTCTATGAGATTGGCCGCACCTTTCGCAACGAGGGCATGGACCGCGACCACAACCCCGAGTTCACCATGCTCGAGGCGTACCAGGCGTACGCCGACTACGCGGACATGATGGAGTTGCTCGAACAGCTCTACTATACGGTTGCCCTAGCCGTGCACGGCTCGCCGCAGATTCCCTACCAGGATGCCGTGCTGGACTTCACACCCCCGTGGCAGCGGATAAAGCTGCATGAGGCTATCGAGTCCGCTACCGGCATAGACATCTATGCGCATCCTGAGACTGACGCCTTGCTAGCTCAGGTGCAAGCCCAAGGAATCGGCGTGCCGGAACGCGTCACGTGGGCTACACTGGTGGAAGAACTGTTGGCAGAGTGCGTAGAGCCGAAACTCGTGCAGCCGACTTTGCTGCTCGACTATCCGGTGGCGCTTTCGCCGCTGGCCAAGCGCCGGGAGGATGATCCTCGGCTGGTCGAGCGGTTCGAGGCGTTTGTGGGCGGTCTGGAGATTGCCAACGCCTTTAGCGAGTTGAACGATCCGCTGGACCAGCGCCAACGCTTTGAAGAGCAGGTGAAGGAACGCGCCGCCGGAGATGAGGAGGCGCAACCGCTGGACGAGGACTTCCTGTTGGCGTTGGAATACGGCATGCCTCCGACAGGGGGTATAGGCATCGGGATTGACCGCATGGCCATGCTCTTCACCAACAGCGCCTCGATACGTGACGTGATACTTTTCCCACCTGTGCGTACCCGGGAGACTGAATAATGCTCAATATGCGCCGCATTCGCGAGCAAACAGCAGAAGTAAAGGCCGGCCTCGAGCGGCGAGGCGAGGACCCCAGCGTCATCGATCAACTCGTGGCGTGGGATAGCGAGCGCCGGTCGCTGCTCCAAGAGAGCGAAGCGCTGAAGGCGGAGCGCAACCGGACCTCCAAGACTATTGGTGCTGCCAAGGATCGAGAGGCGATGACGGCCTTGCGCGAACAGATGCGCGCCGTCGGCCAGCGGATTAAGGAACTCGACGGCGCAGTGGCGGAGGTGGAAGAGCGCATCTCGGCAGTGATCCTCGAGATTCCCAACGTGCCGCACAGCAGTGTGCCGTCGGGAACGACAGAAGAAGAAAACCTGGTGCACGCAACGTGGGGCGAGCAGTCGGCGTTCGGTTTTGAGCCGCAGGCCCATTGGGACATCGGCGCGGCCCTGGACATCCTCGACTTTCCCCGGGGCGCCAAGATCGCGGGCGCGCAATTCCCCCTCTTTAAAGGAAGCGGCTCGCGCCTGCTGCGCGCGCTGGGTAGCTGGATGCTCGATCTGCACGTGCAGCAGCATGGCTATCAGGAAGTGTGGCCGCCGTTCGTGGTGCGGCGCGAGGTGATGACGGGCACGGGACAGCTTCCCAAGTTCGAGGAGGACATGTACCGCACGGACCCCGACGATCTTTTCTTGGCGCCTACCGCCGAGGTCCCGGTGACCAACATCCACAAGGACGAAATCCTCGACGCCGACCAACTGCCAATCAAGTATACGGCGTACACACCCTGCTTCCGGAGAGAGGCGGGCGCGGCCGGCAAGGATACGCGCGGCCTGCTGCGCCTGCATCAATTCGAAAAGGTGGAGATGGTGAAGTTTGTCGCGCCGGAGACCTCATATGAGGAGTTGGAGACACTCCGCGCCGATGCTGAAGAGGTCCTGCAATTGTTAGAGTTACCTTACCGAGTGGTCGAACTCTGCGGCGGCGAGCTTGGCTTTGCTGCCACGAAGTGCTACGACCTGGAAGTCTGGTGCCCCGCAATTGAGAAGTGGCAGGAAGTCTCTTCGTGTTCGAACTTCGAGGACTTTCAGGCCCGCCGCATCAACGTGCGCTACCGCCCCAGCCCACAGGCGCGGCCGGAATTCGTGCATACGCTCAATGGCTCCGGCTTGGCCTTCTCCGCCCGCCTCTACGCCGCCGTGCTGGAGAACAACCAGCAGGCCGACGGCAGCGTGATCATTCCCGAAGTCTTGCGCCCCTATTTGGGCGGCATGGAACGGCTCCTGCCACCCGACTGAACCTGCGAGCCTACCCTGTGCCGGCTAGGTGTCGCTCGG
>VXOZ01000152.1 GCA_009839775.1 Chloroflexota bacterium
CCATTCAGATAAACACCCTTACCTTCATCACTCTTTACCTGTTAACGTGCCGCCTGCTGAAAAACAGGCAAAGGACATAGTAACACCCACAGACCTTAACTGTCAACTAACTACATCCCAAATAGGAGGCCTATGCACCTTCGCATCTCGCTCCTAGGCCCATTTTTCCCGAGTTTCTGGCCCGCGTGGACACTCAGCGCCGCTGCTGCTTGGCTGTGCTTTAGAACTACGTTCCACGATCAACCAGGAGTCGCTCACCCCCGGAAGCCGGAGTTCTCCGGTTTCCAGGGGGGTGATGATGAGCGCTCAGTTGAGAAAGGCTGACAGCGCAGCACGTTCCTCAGCACTGTCTAGCGGCTGTAGCCGGAGTCCGGCCGCTCCGTTTGGGCAGTCTGGGTGAGGTAATCCAGCAGGAAACTGAAGTCCTTGTAGGACGTCAGATCGCCCAACTGTCGGTCGAGAGACCAGAGCTCGTCCAGCAGGATCTTCAGATCGCGGTCTACCGGGGACTCGGAGAAGTCGAGATTGCTGTAGCGGTCCGCCGCCAGCGCGACGATGGACCCAAACCGCAAGAACGCCTCGCCACGAGCACTTTCCATGGCATCGCTCGTGCTCAGCAGCGTCGCGTGTTGGCGGTTGGATTCACCGGTGGCCGGCGTCACCCAGCGGATTTCGACCTCACCGAGCCGGGCGGTGTCGCGCCTACCGGCATCTGTGAGTTGTAGCTCGAAGAAAACGGTAGTCGCGGCACCCGCCGGTATCTCGGCAAACTCCTTGCGCGCCTCTGTGAATGACTCGTCAGAAGTTGCGCGGTTCTCGTAGCCGACAATCCGCCACACCGAGACCATATCCGGGTCCCAGGTCACCTGGGCGCGGGTCTGGTCGGCAAACGGAATGGAGAGCGCCAGCCAGTTCTCGCGGCTAAACGTCGCCCGAGCCTGCTCTACCGTGCTCAGATAGCGGTACCAGCCGTTGCCATGCTGCGCCAATTGCTCCAGCAGGTAGTCATTGTAGTTCTCGATGCCCACGCCAATGGTGATCAACCGCAGCGGATTTGTATCGTCACGATCATCCGCGGACTCTAAGATCGAGAATGGGTCGGTGGCGTCAACGTTTGCTACGCCATCCGACATGAGGATGATGTAGTTGTACGCATCGGGCCGCTCGCGCCGGATGCGGTCGGCAAGCTGCACACCGAGATCAAGGCCGGCCTGCACGTTTGTAGAGCCGTGAGGAGCCAGCCGATCAATGGACCAGCGGACAGTGCTATCATCCGGATCACTATGATAAACGGTGTACTCACTCAGCACGCGGGTGGTGAAGTGGACCACGGCGATGCGGTCCTGGGCGCGCAGGCTGCGCCGAATGCTCTCAGCAGCCTCGCGGGCGATGGCTACGCGATTGCCCTCGCGCATCGAACCCGAGGCGTCCAGCACCAGGGTCACGTTGAGCGGCGTGTCGTCATAGGCCAGGTCTGCGGCCTGGAAAGCAATGCGCGCCAGGTGTAGGCCGCTATCCAGGGGATGCCGAAACACGTCGGTCGAAATGGCAAAGCTGTCATCACGGAGCGGAAACGCGTAATCATAGTTGAAGGCGTTGATCCACTCTTCGGCTCTGACGGAATCCGGCTCCACCCGGTACTGTGCACGCGCCCAATTGAGCGCCAGGTGGTAGGACGTGCGGTCGGTATCCAGGCTAAAGGTCGCAACCGCGTCCCGCACCGTGTTCACGAACGTGGCGCGCGGATAGTCCTTGAAGGTCGTAGCGCCCGCGGTCTGCTGCGGCGGTTGCACTGCCGGTGGGCGTGAAGTCGATGGCGCAGACTGGCTCCTTTCCGCGGGAGCAGCCTGAGATTCTTGAGCAGGCGCTTTTTTAGTTTCAGCGGCGGGCGCCGCCTGGGATTCCCTAGCAGGCGCTTCACTGTAGGCTTCTTCAGCTTTTGCCGCCGGGGCCTCGGCATCGGCCATCTCCATTTCTGCGGCAGGCGCCATCGACCCTGCCGCCCCACAGGACGCAAGCAAGAGCACGCCCGCAAGCAACAGTGAAATCGTCCTGAAGTATTTCTTCATCTCACATTCCTCCTAGCTATGCACTCCATCAACCATGGCCTGAAGAGAACCCTATCGAGATTTGCATGTCATCTCTGTAGATGGGACAGTTCCTCCTCAACGAGGTTTACCACAAGGTCATCCAAGTTTTCTACGGTATACTCGCCAACGTCATGCGATGTGCTGCCGCCGTAAAGGATGAATATGAATTTTCCCATCGTATGCAGCGCAATCTGTCGAAAGATATACTCACCTTGCGTGTTCAACCCACTAGAGGCGATTGGGAATATCTTGATGCCCCGTTGACTGGCGCGCACCATCTCCTCGGCATAGTCATAGTCTTCTATGTAGTCCAGATGGGGTGGAGCATCCGCAATCAGAAATACGAGGCGAATAGCATCACCTAGTCGCCAGTCAACTTGATTCACTGCAACGTGCAGTGCTTCATTGAGAGACTCGGGCTCGTCGCCGCCACCGTCAGCCACCACACCCTGGATCGACGTCACGAATTCCATGATGTTCGACTCAAAGGGATATGTACGTGTGATGAATTGGTCGCCTCTATCGCGATAGGTCACCATCCCGAAGCGCAAGTCCGGCTGGGACGGCAAATCGCTTATCCGATGCGATATTGAGAGGAGCGTCGACTTGATCTGATTGATCTCATCGGCCATACTGCCCGTGGCGTCCAACAGGAACAGCACGTCCAATGGAACTTGCTCGATTGGCTGGTCCGCCAATTCAAGCTGGATCTCCCAAAGAGCGCCTTCAGTTCGCTCAAATTCTACCAATTGACTAGTGCCGTCCTTGTCGACGCGAATCGAGAACACTTGAGCGTCCGAACTTTCCTTTACGGTTTTCGGAAAGAAGAGCGTCCGTCCGTTAGCGTACGTCAAACCCTCAAACAGGCTAGTCCCATCGAACGTCACGCTAACTGAGGCATTTGC
>VXOZ01000277.1 GCA_009839775.1 Chloroflexota bacterium
CAGAAGGTGGGGAATTTCAGTGATCGAAACTGGGGAATTTCAGTGATCGCCAACAGTGACCTCATGAAAGGGGAATTGCTTACCTGATTACGCAACTTTGTCACTGGTGGGCACTTTACTTTTCTAAGGTAGGGGGGAAGTGAGAGAAGGCAGAGATGGCATATAAAGCACCAGGTGAGCACTACAGATCGGGTCTGTCCCTTGTGGACGTGATGGGGTTGTTTCCTGATGATGCGGCGGCGGAGGCGTGGATAGCTGGGGTGCGGTGGCGGAACGGTCCCCGGTGTCCCCATTGCGATTCGGACAATGGCCAGTCGGGAGCGGCGCATAACATGCCGTATTGGTACCGCAAGTGCTGCAGGCGGTTCCTGACATCGGGAGGCCGCGGTTGGGCGACCTGACCCGCCCGTCTGTGGGCACTGCTATCGGAGGGAACCGGCAGTTGCATGCCGCCCGGCGTGCCCGACAGGACGAGTTCTACACACAACGCGATGTGATAGAGGAGGAACTCCGTCACTACACAAAGCACTTCACCGGCAAAACCGTTTACCTGAACTGCGACGACCCCTACGAGAGCGAGTTTTTCAAGTATTTCGCGTTGAAGTTCAACAGCCTCAAACTGGAACGGCTGATAGCTACCAGCTATGCCGGGTCTCCCATCGCCGGTAGTCAGATGACCTTCGACGACATCGGCGTGACCAACAGCGGTCGGGCTCACCGGGTCGACATCCGGCAAGTGGACGACTACACCGGCAACGGCGCGGTGGACATGGCCGACGTGGACTGGCTCCTACGCAACGACGCGAACACCGCCCGGAACCTCACCGGCGGCGGGGATTTCCGCAGCAGCGAGTGCATCGAACTGTTAGCGCAAGCTGACATCGTGGTCACCAACCCCCCATTCTCGCTGTTCCGAGAATACGTTGCTCAGTTAATGGAGCGCGAGAAGAAGTTCGTGATCCTTGGAAACATGAATGCCGTCACCTACAAAGAAGTGCACCCGTTATTTAAGGAGGACAGAATCTGGTATGGCCCAAGCATTAGCAGTGGCGACCGAGAGTTTGGCGTTCCGCCTTATTACCCACTGACGGCCGCAACGAGCAGGGTTGATGAAAACGGTAACAAGTTCATCCGGGTCAAAGGGGTTCGTTGGTTTACGAACCTAGATCACAAGAAGCGCCACGAGGAGTTGCCGCTGTTCCGCCGCTACCACCGCGACCCGGGTGCCTACCCGGCCTACGACAACTATGACGCTATCAACGTGGACCGCGTGAGAGACATCCCAGAAGACTACGACGGGGTGATGGGCGTACCCATCACCTTCCTCGACAAGTACAACCCACAGCAGTTCGAAATCGTGCGGTTCAGGAAGGGCGACGACGGCAAAGACCTCCGGGTGGGTGCCAAAGAACCATATTTTCGGATTCTGATCAGGAGAAGAAAACAATGAAGGTGGAACAACGCACGGTGGCGGTCCGTCACCTGACAGATGGGTATTCTGATGACGGGGATGGTGGGGTGGTCGGATACGGTCGCCGCCTGGACATCCGCCCACCCTTCCAACGAGAGTTCGTGTACAAACCTGCTCAGCGTAACGCGGTGATCGACACGATCTGGCGGAACCTGCCGCTGAACGTCATGTACTGGGCCGACCGTGAAGACGGCACTTATGAGGTGATTGACGGTCAGCAACGCACCGTCTCGATCTGCCAATATGTAACCGGCAAGTTTTCGCACTTGCCCACGGTAGGTGGCCACGTGCGGTTTTTCGACAACCTCACCGACACCGAGCAGAACAAAATCCTCGATTACCCGCTGACGGTCTACGTCTGCTCGGGCACCGCGGAAGAGCGACTGGAGTGGTTCAAGATCGTCAACATCGCCGGCGAGCCTCTCACCGACCAGGAACTCCGAAACGCCGTTTTTCCGGGACCGTGGCTCGCGGATGCCAAGCGGTGGTTCAGTCGCCCGGGAGGTGCTGCCGAGGGCATGGCCGGGCGGTACCTGCGCGGTTCGGCAATCCGACAGGACTACCTACAAACCGCCCTCAAATGGGCCGCCGGGAAGGATATCGACGGCTACATGGGCGCACACCAGTACGAAGAGAACGCTGAGGGCCTGTGGAACTCTTTCCGGGCGGTGATCGACTGGGTGGAATCGACGTTCACCGAATACCGCCCGAAGATGAAGGGTGTCGACTGGGGCGCGCTGTATGATGCCCACCGTCACAAGGTGCTCGACCCCGACTGGGTGGAGGTCGAGACAGCTCGGCTGGTAGCTGACGACGACGTGACCCGCCAAGCAGGCATCTATGCCTACATCCTCACCGGTGATGAGAGCCACCTGAATATCCGCAAGTTCCCCAACGGTGTCAAGCAGCGTGTGTACGAGGCGCAGGGTGGACGGTGCAAAGTCTGCGACGGGAACTTCCCCCTGGCCCGGATGGAAGCCGATCACATCACCCCATGGTCGGAAGGCGGCCGTACCGAGGAACCCAACTGTCAAGTTCTATGCCGCGACTGCAACCGCCGAAAGGGAGCCCGATAAAACCAATGACCACAACACCCAATCGCCGCGTGGGCGTTGTAGCAACCTCCAGGAACCCGCCGGGAGACCGCCACCCCCCGGGGGTCGTACAGGCCTTGTAGATGGTCTGCGCAGGATCTTTGGTTGGGATGGTTCCTACGCAGCCACGCCGTGATGGCGTGAGGAGACCACCGTCTCTCCAACGGCTCGGTTACTACCCGACCCAGCCGCGGGTCGGCCACCAACTTAGGCGTCTAGGCCGTTTGCTCTTTTGGGCGGTGTCTGCCTGGGCGCAGTCGGCAGCGTAACCGAGCCAATCTTCCCCACGGATGATCTCCCCATGCACCGCGGGTTATCGGCAGAACCCGTTATGTGACCGCCCGAGTCGGATGGGTTACCGGGGGTCTTCTCCCTCGGCGTCGGGTTCCAACCAGCGCACCTCCGAACCGGGCGGGGCGTAGAACCAGA
>VXOZ01000051.1 GCA_009839775.1 Chloroflexota bacterium
TTCTGGTCGCGAATGGCCTCGCGGCTTTGCTGCTCGGCAGGATCACGGCGCCCGCTCAGGCCAAACTGCAAAGCACGGTCGGCCGGGAAGTCCACCTGCACACGAGGCTCGTGGGAGTGGCAAGAGATGCCTGGACGGATTTTGTAGCCTCTCTCGCGTACATTCTCCGTCACCCTTTGCTCCGTGCCCTGGCCCTTGTTGGGTTGGTATTCAACGCTTTTCACCTTCCGGCAGCGTCGATTCTCGTGCCGGTCTTTTTCAGGGAGACCCTTAAAGCGGGGCCGGACTCCTTCGGTCTGTTCAACTCGATTGAGTCTGCGGCGGTGTTCGTCGCGCTGCCTATGATTCCATGGCTGGCGCGGCGGCTGGGAGACGGTAAGGTTAGCCTCATTTCCCTCGTAGCCTTGGGCGTACTCATAGGAGGTTTAGCGGCTGTAGGACAGCTCTGGCAAGCCTTTGCCATTGCAGCCCTCATGGGTCTGTTGACTGCCGGCGTGCTTCCGATGCAGAGCTTGGTGCAGGCGGTGTCGCCCGATCATATGCGCGGCAAGGTGGTGGCGAATCTCGCGGCGGCGAACATCCTCTTGGTGATCTTCACCGGGCCTCTGATAGCGTGGCTGACCGAGTCAATTACTGTTAGGCCCCTTTTCCTCGTCACCGGTATTGTCGTGCTCCTCTCAGGCTTCGCCCTCATGACCGTGAGAGAGGTGCGCGAAGGACGCGTCAGCACAACCCAGCAGGACGGTTAGCGCACCCCGGCCTATGCGATTTGCGGTCGGATGGAGGTAGCGTATGCACAATTCGGTCCGGACGGGACAGTTAAAGGCCGCGCGAGCGGGAGGCCCAGCAGAGAACCTGCAGATAGCGCGCCCATCGCTGCAGCTTTTCAGTCGAGATGATCAGAGCAAGCGGCGGCGGGTTTGCAGGCGGATGCGCTGGGGAGCGGCATTGGGGTCGCCGGCTGGACGCAACTCCAGGAAGATGCCGCCAGACTGCCCGATGACGGTGCCGGCGTACAGCGGTTCTGAGTCGTCATCGCCGGTCAACGCTAGGATGACGACGGCGTCATCGATCTCCATGGGCACCGACTTCTTGCCGCCGGGTGGAATGCGGTGCACCACCGTATCGCCGTTCACCGTGATGCGCTGCGCGGCGCTTTCCGTATTCGTATAGTCCAGACGATAGACCGGCACCGTTCTTGCTGCTCCTTGAGTCTTGTAGCGAGTCCTGAACTGCGACGGGAACCTCGTCACAGACGTAAATTCGCTCGTATCGAGGACATTGCACCTGACCGCGTCCGCTCTCCATGATAGCAAGTCTTTCCCTCCTGACCCAAGCGCTTGCGGTAGCTGAAAGAGGCCGGTTGGTCAGCAGGCGTGCCTCAAGTATGACCTCCTGCCGCTACCCATTGATACACATGCAGTAGGCACATAGTAGGCATGCCCTTTTCGTCACGAGTATAATGGGCGTGTGGGAAAGCGCGTGACTTCGCACGGGGTGGTTGCGATGCCGACCGTTGTTACACCGCCAAAACATGACTCAGCACTCGCTGCGGACCAGACTCCCGCCGTGCGCGCATTTGCGGATGCGCTCGGCGCAGGAGAACACTGGTATGGCGCGCTCTTGGGCGCCGTCCATCTCTGGAGTCGGGATGAGGAGTGTTACGGTGGGCGCTACTTTCGCTACATGGTCGCGGGGGAAGCGCTCGATCTGCTGCTCGTCATGGAGCGCATCAGTTGGGATTTGCGGCAGCTTCTACCGCCGGAGGAATGCGAAGCGCTCTTCTTCTATGCGAGACCGCCCTATACGTATTCGGATAGAGAGTTCGCCCACCTGCTGGGCGCGGAGAAATACCGCGCGTATCTCAACTACTTCTACGGCGTGACCCTCGAAGAGGTGCTTTTGCACGCCGTGGAAGATGAAATACTCAAGGCCACGAACTACGGCGTTACCCGCGACAAGCGCGATCCCGAGAGTCCATACACGCGGTTGTACGGCAAGAACGAGCATGAGCTCCTGCAGGAATTCAGCGCAGAGCGGGAACGCCCGGTCAATGGCGTCATGACGCTCACCGAGTGGAAAGAGTTCCTCTATTGGCTCTTCAAGCAGCGCGTTGCCAACTCGCTGCCGGAGCGCCTTGCCAGCGATTCACAGAAGGGCTTGGATACGCTGCGCATGCTGCGCGGCACGTATCCGGCCGGACCCTTTGACACGCTGCGGGGGTACAGTGAGTAATGCGGACTCTGATTTTGCTCCTCACGGCACTTGTCCTGGCGCTGGTGCTCTGGGTGGAGTTTCGCACGCGTCTTTCGCGCAGCCTCAAGATCGTGGCGTGGCTCATCCCCTCGCTGCTCATCGTACGTCTTTTCTTCAACTGGTCGTGGGAGGACGCCACGTACCTGGGGCTCATAGTCGGTATTGGCGCTCTCGTGTGGCTGGCGGTCTGGTATATTACCGGCCGCATCGCGCGCGGCCAGATGGAAAAGTAGCGCCCGGTCAATTGACGCAATCGTCCGGTTTACGAATAATAGAGAGAGACGCAAAATAAGGACGCCACATTATGCCCCAGAGAATGTCTAAACGCGACGAGCAAGAGGTGCGGCGGCTCCTCGACGGCATTGAAGTCTACGTGCCTGAAGAGAAGCAGCGGATCCGCCGCGCGCCGCCGTCGCTGCAGCGCGCCTTTTTCGCCATATTCGACCGTTTCGGCCCCAGCGGCACGCTGCTGTTGCTCGGCCTCGGCGCAATAGTGGTCGGCAACGTGCTGCGCCTGACGTTCCCTTTGGCGGCGCCGCTGCTCGGCGTTGCCGCCGCGTGCTGTCTTGGCGCCGCGTTGTACTTCGCCTTCCGCGGCAACCGGCAGCGGCCGACAAAGTTGTGGCGCGGCCGCGAAATGACCGACCGGCCGCCCAGCATGATCGAGCGATTGCAGCGCAGGCTGCAATCGCGCCGCCGGTTCTAGTCCGCCA
>VXOZ01000389.1 GCA_009839775.1 Chloroflexota bacterium
GAGCAACCCCGCCCGATATTAACCCGTGACTCCAGAGGTTTCGACTCGCTACAAAGGCCGCCGGCGGCCCGCCGGTTCCCATTAGGGAACACGGTGAAGCGCGCCGGATAGACCGGCGGCCAGTTGGATGATCCGACGGGTTGCCGGTTGGATTTGGAGAAAAGAAGCCCCGCCGCAAGAGGGGTCTCAGCGGCGGGGCAAGGCAGCAGGCGACTCCATGTAACCCGCTGCCGGTCGGCAGGAACCTAAATCAAGATGAAGCCGCCCGGGGGTATGGACCGGGCGGCTTCTGAAGGAAGAGAAGATCGAAGTTGCGTTCGTTCTTCCATCAACCGGCCACCCCATCGAATGGACCGAAACCGGAGCGGCCTAGTTGATGATAGGCTATTTGCCCGCGATCATGAACGCAACTGGAATCGGTCAGGACCCTCATATCTGGATGATCGCCCGGACCGTCCCGAAATCGACGATGGCAAAGTTGCAACGCGACTGGTCCCTGACCGGCCGAGCGTTCCAGAAGTAGACGGCGTGTTTATCTTCGCGCCGCTGACCGGGCTCGTGCCAAGCGTTCAGCCGCTCCTTGTCGATGGTGGCGACTATCTCGGAGGTTAAAATCACGGAGTCGTTGTCGGTCTGCCGTTCTGCAAGATAGCCGGAGAGCTTTTCGGCGGCGGCGTTGATCCGGTCCCAGTCGGCCTCGGTCAATTGGGAATTGTCCATCGTCTTGGTCCTGCCCGGTAATCAATCGAGTGGCGGCGCGCCAAATATGACATGCCTCGAACCGGCGCCTTGCGACGCCATGACCTTGGCGTCCGCCTTGTTGCGCTTGGCCCATTGCCGCACCGTCCCGCGGATTTGGAAAGAGCCTGGGCACGAGGACCAGGCTCCATGAAACACCCATGTGGCCAACAAGCCACACCGGCAAAAAGGACGGCATCAATGCCAGTGGGACCACCCCGATTGCCGGAACACCGAAGCAACCGCTAGGTAAGGAATTACCTCGATGTTTGACACCACACCACCGTTACCGGAGAAATCGCGATGTCCGGCGCCACGATAATCTCCCCCGCGGACTGGCGCAAGGCCCGCATCCCGGCGGACGGCGGGCCGGCGGCACAGCAGGACAGTCCGCCTCCGGCCCGGAGGCCGGGCTAGGCGGTCGCCGAACCGGGACGGCAACGGCTCACCAGGGCGCCCCCGTTAGAGAAGCCATGGGCGAGGCGTTGCAGAGCACCTCCACCTGGTCGCGCGAGAGCTTCTTGAAGGCGAGGCAGAGCGCCACATCAGCCTCGCTGTCGAAGGTGCCGTGCTAATCCGAGCTCGGGATTAGCACGGTTATCTGGAGCAGGGTTTAATCCAGAGTGAAGTGCCGCAGCTGGCGGATTCACGCGGTTTGTCAGCGGATTCGCTCGGGATTAATCCTGACCGTCATTGTCCGCCCAGAAAGTCCATCAGACTGTCCTTGGCACCGGGGAAGGCTCCTGGCCGGATGGAAGGTGGCGCATTGGTCTCAAGGATCTCCAGTTTCTCGGCCGGACTCGCTCGGAGGTACGCTTCGATGCTCGGTTGCACGAACTCGAGACCCAACTGGCATCCCATGACTGGAAAGTTCGCTGCCTGTCCCAACAAATCGAAGAATCGGACAGCCCCTATTGGCCGGCACGAGAGGTAGCGTTGCTGGTCGAAGTCGATGATCTAGTTGATCATTGGGTACAGATTCTGGAGGAGCTCCTCTCCATCACAGTTCAACACCTCGACAACGACTGGCCTTTTTCGGTCGTCCCGGTCATGAACGGGCAAGTTCTGTCGGCCCTTGCGACCGTCCCCACATCATTCATTCCGCTTCCCGACCAGGATTTCTCCCGAAAGTGGGCCACCTCCCTCGACCGACCTTCCTTCTCTTCGACCCTACTGGAGAAATTCTAGGAGGCCCTCGACGCCAGCCAGCGGATTTCTGCAATCATCAATGTCCGTGGGATACAGGATCTGCACTCTGATGAAGAAGCGGTTCTTTCCCGAGCGCTCGACAATTTCAAAACCAAGCGGGCGGAGATCGAAAGGCCTGCCAACTACACGGAAACGGAGCATTTCGCAATTGCGCTTGATTACCTGGACCGGAATTGGATGAGCCTCCGCGAAGAATTCGAAATTCTAAAGTCCGGCCAAACCGTCCAGCCCCCGCTCTGCACGACACCTTATCTTGCTGTCGCAGGCCAGACTGGCGATGATGTCGTTGACATCGCCGAATTGCGTCTGATGCTCTTGCAGGCAGAATGCGACAGGATCGCATCCGATTGAAGCATCTCCAAGACCCTTCGCCTGTTCACTGGCGCTAGGGCAACTTTTCCAGCAGTGGTGGCAAGGACATCCAGGCAATGTCCGTCCCGCTGTCCCGCATCGATTTCCGTGACCTGGAATCTGTCGTGCTTTCCTATCAGCAGTCTGCCATCCGCAGCAGCCGCAACTCACGACGCGAACCTCAAGGAGCTGCTGGCCAGCACTCCATTTCTCCTCGAACCGGTAGCTGGGCCGGTCCATCGCCTCCGCATCGCCGCCATCGTCTTACGCATCTCCCCTACGCGTCTCCTTAGAGCGTGATGAATTTATTGGCATTTACATACGTAACTACGTATCCGTCGATACATTGACCTCCAAGAAACGAAATTATGCGCCCGTCCGCTATCGAGCCGAAAATGCCGCTGGCCCAGCTTCGCTCAGCCCTCCTCGTCATGGCGCAGCAACCATGCCGCCAGTATGTACCCGGAAGACGCGACAAGGCTGGCGTCCACCGCCGTGACGACCGGCTCATTACCTGCCACCCGCCCATGTCCGGTACCCACTCGGTCGCGGAGGTCGTTCGCCGCCACGATCTTCCTTTGCGCACTGCTCGCGATTCTTCCCAAATGCTTTTCAGCCTCAGTCGCCGGGGGCGAGCTTCTCTTGAGTCCTAATTCCGTTAAAC
>VXOZ01000468.1:0-2076 GCA_009839775.1 Chloroflexota bacterium
ACCGGCCAGGGCCTGCAAGGCATACCGCAGCCGCTGCTCGCGCGCCGCCTGTGCGGGGTCTTGCTCGGGCAATTGCTGACAGAACGCCGTCACCCTATCGCGCAATTCGTAGACGATCTGCAGGAGTTCGTCGGCCATGCCGGCGCACTCTTCGTCAGACATTTTTACGCGGTAGTCCGCATCCACAATTGCGTTAAGCCTATCCAGCAGCGGCCGTGCGCCAATTACCTCGGGCAGGACCTCCAGTGCGGCCGGTTTCGTCGGCACCCAGGCATCGCGCAGCAGGCCACACGCCAGTTTCGCCGCCGGCAGGAACCAATGCGATAGAGCCCCATAGACTGGGTAATAGGGCAGGTATTCCGGCAGCAGGTTGATGGGTGGATCGAACTGCTCCGCGCGCGGGACCAGATAGATCTTGAACTTGCCGCAGGCTTCGTGCTGCTGCGCCTCCGTAAACTGCGCCGACTGCGCCGCCAGCACGTCATCGAGTTCGTTTGCCGCGCCGCCGATGCGCTCCCAATCGCGGACTTCACCCATGAGCGGCAGGAGTTGCTGGGCCTCGTCCGGCGAGCAAATGAAGCCCGGTGGATGCTCCAGGATGCGGGCGTAGTGGGGCGCTTCTTCCAAGAGCTCCACGTAGGACTCACCGCCCGCGCGGCTGATTGCCAGCCAGGATTCGGCATCGGGAGCATCCGCCACAGAGCGCAAGTCGTGATCGCTAAACCCGGGCGTCAGCGTGCCGAGATGGTGCTTGCAATAGACGGCGGCATCAATACCGGGCACGTGCTCAGCAATGTAGCGGCCAAGTTCAGTGCCGATGTAGCGGTAATCTTCGAGCGTAAGTGTCATTTTGTTTTAATTGTCATTCCTATGAAAATAGCATGACCAAGCCGTTCGCCCTGAGCAGCGTCGAAGGGTAAACGGCGGAAGCGCTTAGCAGGTTTCGACACTCTTCTCTCCATTCATGCTTCGACAGGCTCAGCACGAACGGAGAGATGTGGGTTCATTTCCATTCCCTTGTGCGGCTTGGGTAAGACCATGGTGATTCCCGCTTTCGCGGGAATCCACCTTCCCCGCGTCCCTGGACTCCGGCTTTCGCCGGAGTGACGGACAACACTACCCGGCGGTTAGTTCATTTCCCGCGCATGGGCCGGCGACGGGTGAACTCCACTAGCAGTCACGCGCCGCACACCAGTGCCTATGATGCTGCCGCCGCGGGCGTCTTGGTAAACGTGAACGCTTCAAACTCGTTCTGGCAAGGATAGCCGAAGCTCACCAACAGACTGCGCTCCCGCGCGATCATGATGTAGCCCATGATGCTCTGGGCCAATTCGTCATGGCGGCAGATGCTGGCGGGCTCAGTGTGGGTGCGGGCGATCCCCATGAGCTGGACCAGCGAGTGCGGCTGCTCAGCCGTCAGCCGTTCCAGTACCGTAAAGCGGTCACGGCTATTCTGCGCGGCCGCGCCGCCGTCGTTATTCAGGACCTCTTGCATTTCATCGGTCAGAAAGTGGTTCGTATTCCAAATGGTGTGGCCGTCTATGCGCCGCACGGCCGTGCGCGTGGGCGAACGCTCCACCACGATCGCCGCGCCGCTGGGATCGGTGAACATGAGGTTGCACCCGTGGTTCATGATGGGCGTGCGCGCGACCAAGTCGGCCACGGCATCAACAGAATCGGCGAACTGCAAATAATAGCGCAGTGCTGTATTGGTGGGGATGCCGTCCCAATCGCTGTCATTGTTGGGAATGCTGCTGCCGCCGTAGGTGAGCCCCGCCTCGTTCACGCCGGCATTCAGCCACGTGGTGCCGGCGTACGTCACACCAATATAGGCGTGTCCGCGCTCGGGATGCACCTCCTGGTAGACGTGGTACTGCTGCATGTCGGCGGTGACGTCATTGGACTTGAAGTGAATGGTGCCCTGGGGCGTGTCCGCCAACGCGACGTTCGTGCACTCGACGCGTGAGCGGCTGATCTCCTGACAGGAGTTGTAGGCGAGCAGGTCGTCATAGTCCACGTCGGCAGCAATGGCGATGGCGTGGAGTTCTTCCAACGCTTCCGGGAATACGCTCTCCA
>VXOZ01000468.1:2086-2954 GCA_009839775.1 Chloroflexota bacterium
CCAGATTGCGCTCCACCTGCCGTATGACGCGCCTGCCGTGGGGCGTTCTCGCGCCGCGATCCAGCGCGAATCGCTGCACCGCTGCGGGAATGATGTCCGCGAACGCGGCGCCATGCTGGAGACCCATCTCGTGGGGCGTACCGGTCTGGACAATTTGCCGCATGGAAATACCCTCCTGTCTGCTACAGACTTCTGCCGCCTAAGGACTTTGCCCGCTAGGGTGCTTACGTTTGACGAGCGAAGCTCGGGACAAGCGCCCGCGCTACGGACAGTAGACCGAGGCTATGCAACACCGCTCGCGCTGAGCCTGTCGAAGCGCCGCTCCTGCGACTGTGCATCTCGCCTAATTGCGCACCCCTTCCACCGCCGCGTAGACGCTGCCAATAGTCCCGCCGACAACCTCATAGCCCTCTTCTTCGGCAATGATGTTGATTTCATCGACGATGGCATCGAACGCCTGCCGTTTCTCGCCGGCGGTGTCTTCATAGAAGTGTGTGTTGTGGGTGAACGGCATGATGATCTTGGGCTGATCGTCGTCGTATTCCGCCATGTCCGCCCAGGCTTGGCGAATGGTCTGCCGGTGGGTGTCGCCGTCGCCGCCCTCGATGCGCAATTCCATGGGCAAGTGGGGCGCCCGTCGCCGCACCTGGTCGCAGGTTAGCGGGATTTCGTAGAAGTCAAGATCGCCGGGAAAGAGGCGGTTTGCCTTGTGCGCGTAATGGGCGTACGGCACGGCCCCCTGCCACACGGCCTTGGCTTTATCGTACTGGCGGCCCGGCGAGGAAACGCTGCCGTGGGTAAAGCCGGTGGCAACCAGCGCGGGATAGGTGGTGTCGTTCGCGGAGAAATTACCGCCCCGGAAATTGGT
>VXOZ01000416.1 GCA_009839775.1 Chloroflexota bacterium
CTCGGCAACCTGGCGAACCTGCGGTCCATGGATATGCGCCACAACCAGCTATCGGGCGAGCTTCCGGCGACGCTCGGCAACCTCTCCAATCTGCGTGAGTTGGACATCGACGAGAACAAGTTCACCGGCAGTATTCCGCCGGAATTGGGCAACCTGGTCAACCTGCGCGAGTTGGATCTCAACGAGAATCTACTCACCGGCAGTATTCCCGCCACACTGGGCAATCTCACGAACCTGGAATGGCTGGACCTGGACGAGAACCAGCTTTCCGGCAGTATTCCGGCTGAGCTTGGCAACCTGGTGAACCTGCAGGCGCTCGACTTGGGTGAAAACCAACTGAGCGGCTCGATACCCGCCTGGCTAGGCAACCTCAGTTCGCTCAAGAAGCTCGACCTCAGCGGGAACCAACTCACCGGGTGCATACCGGCTGCCCTGCGCGACGTCGAGTACAGCGACCTCGATCAGCTTGGGCTGTCGTTCTGCGAGAATTAGCTCTGCGAGCACTAGGCGTGATTGTAGAGACGTTGACTGCACATTGCGTGTAAGAGCCTGTTTACGTTCTTTCGAGATGAGGTTTGCACAGCCGATTGAAAGCCGTTCGTGCTGAGGGCTGCGCGAAGCCCTTGTCGAAGTACGAACGGCGATTCGCCAACTTTTCACGGTCCCGTTCACCCTTCGACAAGCTCAGGGCGAACGTAACGCGCCCAGACAAGAAGATTGTAAACAGGCTCTAAGGACGAATAGTTAACGTTCAGGCTGGCGGCACTGCCGCCAGCCTGAACGACATTCATACCCAGCGCCGGTCTGGCATATAATCCATGCACATTGGCATCCTCGGCGGGACGTTCGATCCTATTCACTACGGGCACGTGATTGCCGCAGAAGAGGCGCGCAGAGTGCAGCGGCTTGACCGCGTGCTCTTCGTCCCGGCCAATCGTTCGCCGTTGAAGTCGGCCGCGCGGGCGTCCACCGCCCACCGGGTCGCAATGATACGTCTGGCGATCAAGGACAACGCAGCCTTTGCGCTCTCCACGGTCGACGTTGCGCGTCCGCCGCCCAGCTATGCCGTGGACACGGTGGCGCTACTCCAAAGCTGTTGTCCCAATGACGAATTCGTTTTTCTCATAGGGGCCGATCAACTCGCCGACTTGCCCCAGTGGCGCGCGCCGGAGCAACTGCTGCAAGCAGCGCCCATTGTCGTCCTCACCCGGCCTGGGGCGGCGCTCACTCCATTGGCTGCGCTCACAGGCTTGTCACCGGCGGCGCGCGCGCGCATCACCGTGCAGGAAATGCCGGCGGTCGCCATTTCCGCCAGCGCGATCCGCCAGCGCGTGGCTGCGGGAAAATCGATCCGGGACCTCACGCCGAGTCCGGTAGTGGACTACATTGAGGAGCATGGTCTCTATCTGCCCAAGGTCGATGGCGGGTCTGAATGATGACGCGTGCGAGCGCGGAGGCGCTTAGCGGTAAGTGACAGAACTCGTAATGCCAGAACAGAGGGTTGACGAACAGTTTAGATTTCTCGCTGCGCTCGAAATGACATTTGGGGCACGCAGCCGTGAATGGACGGACCCACGTGACTGGACAGCCCATTTGCGTAGTGGGGCGCTTGAAAAACTGCGAAAAAAGACGGCGCGGCGTCCCCGCAAGTGAGGGGTATGCTATAATTATGCCGATGGAAGGCTTAGAGAAAGCGAAGCTCGCAGTCGATATTATGGCCGAACACGGCGGCGCTGACATTGCGCTGCTCGACATTCGGCGTCAGACTGTTGTGGCCGATTTCTTTGTGCTGTGTTCGGCGGAGTCAACGCCACAGTTGCGCGCGATTGTGGAGCATATCGAAAGAGATTTGGACGCGCGCGGCGAGTCGCCGCTACGCAGCGAAGGCAAAGATGAAGGTGGCTGGGTGGTGCTCGACTACGGCGACATGATGGTGCACGTCTTCTCGAGCGACATGCGCGAGTACTACCATCTTGAGCGACTGTGTTCGCAAGCGACGACCATCCTGCGTGTGCTGTGATCCTGCGTGCCGTTGCACGACTAGAACAGGGGTAGCACACGCGGATGCTGCCAGCCCCCACCGGAGCAAAAGGGGGACGGTACGGTGATTAGAATGAAACTCGCAGAAGAAGGCCAGTTCGTTTGGGGAGTAGCGCTGGGAGCGTTGTGTGGCTTGCTCCTCGGCTCAGTTATCGGGACGCTGCTCGGCCACGAGAGCGTCGCGTACCTGCGCCGCACGGCCCAACGCCTACTCGGCCGCGATGAAGATGTAAATTTCGAAATCTTCGTGCAATAGACCCCTAGCCGGCTTCCTCTTCCTAATGCCGCGACCGCCTGCTGCTAAACGGTTGGTAGCGATGCCATATCTGTGGTACGTACCAGCCACAGTCTTATCTTGAGAATCCAACAGACCGTTCGTCCTGAGCTTGTCGAAGGATGAACGGTCTGTCTCTATGCCGCACGTTGAGCCAACCCCAGCGAATGTTATCTTCTTAACTGCGCCCCTACTGCGCCAGTTCCACGACGGTCGCACCATCGCCGCCTTCCTGCGCCGGAGCGGTGCGGAAGCGGCGCACGAGCGGATGGCCGCGCAGCATCTCGTGTACGGCTGCGCGGAGCGCACCCGTGCCCTTGCCGTGGATGATGCGCACATTCTTCAAGCCGCCGTGGAGCGCCTGATCGAGGTAGCGGTCAACCGTGCCGATACTCTCCTCGGCGCGATTGCCGCGGATGTCGAGTTCAAGTGGCACCACCGGCGCGGCTGGGGCGGTATCATGGTGTCTCGCCTCCGGCGCGGGCGCGCGTTCCTGAACCGCTACCAGCGTGATTTCCTCGTGAGGCACGCGGGTCTTGATTTGGCCGACCTGCACCGCCACCTGCCCCCGCGCGTCCGGCACGGCGAGCACCTGCCCGGGCATCTCCCACCCCCGCACACGCACCGTAT
>VXOZ01000284.1 GCA_009839775.1 Chloroflexota bacterium
CCGTATCGCCTGGCTGCTCCGGGTGCGGCGCGAGAATCCGCGCGGCATCGTGGCCCTGGCCTACAACCGCCATTCGGCCGCCGATATCCGGCGCCGTCTGCACGGCCTGGTGGGCGACGACGCGCGGGGCGTGACCGTGCTCACTTGCCACGGACTGGCCATGCGGCTGGCAGGCGCCAGCTTCACCGACCGGACCGACCAGCCCGACGACCAGATGTTCCGAGAGATTCTGCACCGGGCAACGGCGCTGCTGGGCGGCGAAGACCTGCCGGCCGAGGAGGCCGACGAGCGGAGGCAGCGGCTTCTCGCCGGATTCCGCTGGATTCTGGTGGACGAATATCAGGATATCGATTCCGACCAATACGATCTGATCGCGGCGTTGGCCGGCCGCACCCTGGACGACCACGACTCGAAGCTCACGCTCTTCGCAGTCGGCGACGACGACCAGAACATCTACGGGTTCAATGGCGCATCGGTCGAGTTCATCCGCTGCTTCGAGGCCGATTACGGGCCGAATCGCCAATTCCTCGTCGACAACTACCGCTCCAGTGGCCACATCGTGGCGGCCGCCAACGCCATGATCGCGCCGGCGCGCCAGCGGATGAAAGCCGACCATCCCATCCGCATCGACAGGGCGCGCACGAAGGTTCCACTTGGCGGCGTCTGGGAGAAGCGCGACCCCGTGGCGCAAGGCCGCGTGCAGGTTCTCACCGTTCGTGGAGACGAGGTGGCGCAGGCGCAGGCCGCCGTGGGCGAACTCCTGCGCCTGAAGGACCTGTCGTCCGATTGGGACTGGTCGCGCTGCGCCATCGTCGCCCGCGAATGGAAAGACCTCACGCGGGCACGCGCTTTTTGCGAAGCCAACGACATCCCTGCGCAGATGGGCACGGACGAGATTCCACATTTCTGGCGAATGAGGGAGACCCAGGCGTTTGTCCACTGGCTGCGCCGGCGTGAGCCGCGGATCGTCGACAGCGCAGTCTTGCGCGCCTGGGTAGATGCGCGTCCCGCCGATGCCTGGCACGACCTGCTGCGTCAGGCCATTGAGGAGAACGCACTAGAGACCGGCGGCGGTGAAACTCCCGTCGGCCACTTCATCGAGTGGCTGGCGGAGTGGGGCCGGAACATCCGCCGGCGCCAGCGCGGCCTGCTGCTGACCACGGCCCACGGCGCCAAGGGGCTGGAGTTCGACCATGTGGCCGTGCTCGACGGCGGCTGGGACCGTGTCGGCAAAGACGAGGATCACGACGCGCCGCGACGGCTTTACTATGTCGCCATGACGCGGGCGCGGCAGACGCTTATGCTCATGCGCTTCGAGCGGTCGAACGCGCTGCTTGACGCCCTGAACGGCTGCAACTCCGTGTTCCATCGCCCGCCGGCCGCGCCTCCGCCCGCGCCGCCGGAACTCTATCATGTTCATCTGGAGCTGAGCCTCGACGAGGTGGACCTCGGCTTCGCCGGACGCCATCGTGCCGGCGATCCGGTGCACCGCGCCATCGCGGCATTGTCGGTCGGCGATCCGTTGACGGTGGTGCCGCACGAGGATGAACGTTGGGAGTTGCTAGACGGGGATGGCCGAACCGTGGGGCGTCTCGCCAAGTCCTTCAGGCCGCCATCGGGGATGCGCTGCCGGTCGGCGGAAGTGTTCGCCGTGGTGGGCTGGAGCCGTGAGGCCTCGGACCCCAAATATCACGACGCCCCGAAATGCGATGCCTGGGAGGTGGTCGTGCCCGCACTCGTGTTCGAGCCGGGCGGATAGGCAATCTCATCCTGCCGATCACCATCGCGACCTGTATCGCTTAAGCGGCTGCGGACAATGGATTATGGTTTGTGGGTTTCCGTGGATCCTTTAGCCATGAGAGAATATTGATCGCCATGCGGCAGGTAGTGGCGCTATTCAAGGATCAACCGCTATGAATAGAAATTCGCAGTCCCTCCGGTCTTTGTCGGCAATTTTGATGACGCTCGCTCTTGTTGCCGGATGCGTTTCAACCGAAACTGCCAACGTGGGCGAAACACATTGGCACTGTGAAGACAACGTCAAACTGACAGCAAACAAAGCGAGCCGTTCCGGCGTAGTGACATTCGGCGGCACCAAATATGACACAATCTTTGTCGTTCGCGGCTTGGAAAACACCTGGCTCTGGGGGCCAAGGAACCAATACCAAATTGTCATGGGGGTCAGCGAATATGGACACGTCCGTTACTACGACTTCAGCCGCAGCAAACCGGGAGAAAAGATCAAACCAAGTAGCGTTTTTGCCTGCTATTGGACAGGGTGACCACCTGCCAGCACTGCTCACCTAAGTTGTCAATTGGAAATCCGGCGGCGGTTAGCTAACATCAGGACTTCGCACTCCGAACCTTCAGGATCAAGTACATGACCGGAAACCGCACCGTGCGCCGCTCCCTGGCGGCAATCCTGATGACACTGGCGGTCGCGCTTGCTTTGGCGCCGACAGCGTCCAAAGCTACGGACCCTAAATCGGATATGATGAAAGAGCTTTTGAACAATTTAGCCGTCTTGAATGAAGCGGTTCTCGATTGGTGCGATACGCAAGGCGGCCAATTCGCCCTGCCCAACGTCAGTTCGCCAGGGTGCAAAATCGGTAAGGGCATATGGGCCGGAACCTTTGGCCTCATCAATTATGAACCTGGTTGGTGGTGGAATAAGCGAGCCGAAACAGAAGATCCTTATTATAAATTCGGCCTACTGTGGCTTGTATTGCCAATCGACTCGGATGCACCATGTGCCGCCGCGCTGGCTGCACTCAACAACCCTGCGCGCATACCCGTAAAGCTAATCGGGCCCCGCGCTCACGAGTGCCAACAATAGCCGGATCACTCGTTGGCGGCGTACTCGCGCCGCTGCGGTTTTGGTGCGGCAACGACGGTCCCGGATTTTGTATCGTCAACCAGCAGCAATTTCAGAGCGCCTCCGGGC
>VXOZ01000487.1 GCA_009839775.1 Chloroflexota bacterium
CTATCCGGGACCGCGCCTCCGACGAGATACCCTTGCCGCCGCAGCGCATAGAGAATGCTGAAATAGAACTCCAGGAAGCGCCGGTCTTGAGCCCTGACGATCTCTCCACCCTGGTGATTGACACTGCGGAGAGCGAACCGGAACCAGGCAACGGCGCTAGCTTCACCGTTCCCACCCAAATCGAGCGCATCGAGAAGATGAAGGCCGCGCTCCCGCCGCCGATCGCCAACCTCATCCCGCCACCGCGCAACGGCAAGCAGCAGATCACGCCCGACATCCGGCGCAAGATCGTGCGGGAGTCGAGCCGCATCCGCTCAGTGCAAACTGAAGAGGAAGCCGACCACCGCGAGCTTTCTATCGATAGGGACGCCAAGACCGTCACGCTCCTGGGCGAACCGTTAGCTCTGGATGCCGACCTCGCCGCCGCCAAGCGTGACGCAGACCTGCTGGCCGCATTCTTCAGCAGCTACGAGGGCACCTTTGAGGGCGGCATGGGAGTTGAGCGGCTCCAGCGGGACTACTTCATACTCTGGTCGTGGCTCTATTTCGCGCCGTTCATGTGCGACATGCGCACGCTGGCCGGCCACCAGGGCGACATCTTCCGCTTCCCGTCGTTCGCCATCGTCTACGGCAAGCCCTCCTGCGGCAAGTCCAGCCTGATCGAAACCCTGATGACCTCCATGTTCGGCAAAGCCTACACCATCGATAAGCGCGAGTTCACCAAGGCCCGCCTGCGCGACATCCAGCACGCTTACAAGCGCTTTCCCGCCGTGTTCGACGACATCGGCAGAGCCGCTATTCGCAGTCACGGCGAGGACGTGATCAAGGACGAGAACCCGCCGCGGGAGGCTGAGTATCCCTGCTTCGTGCTCTCCATGAACCAGGAGCTGAAGGCTTTCACCGATCAGATCGTCAAGCGCAGCCTGATGATCTACACCACTACCGCGCTGCCTTCATACAAGGAAGAACTGCGCCACGAGTTGCACCTGAAGATACAGGACGTGCGCCGCAGCCTCTCCACGCACTTCTACCGTGAGTACTTGCGGCGGGCGCTCGACCACTTCGACGCTGAGCCTCATCCCGCCGACTGGCTGGCGTTCTCTTCCACTGTCCTCGCCGGGTTGCTCGGCGACTTGCGGGAGGATAGCCCGCCAAAGTGGTGCACGCCCCTGAGTTGGGACGACTACGCCGGCAAGCGCTACGAGGGCGTCAAGACGCGGATCGAGCACCTGTTGCGGCCCGCCACCCGCATGAAGCAAGAGGGCGACCAGCCCACCGGTTGGATACTGGAGGACGATAAGGTCATCGTCATCGAACAGACCGACACCTTCGGCCGGCGCGAGTTCGACTGGGAAAACGTCCCCTCCACGCTCATCGACGAAAACGCCAGCGTCGGCGGGCGCACGGTGCTGAACCGCAGGGAACTGGAAGAGTTCCTAGACGCAAAACTCAGTGGAGGGCGAAACAGTCTATTCGCCAAGATCTTTGGTAGAAGATGATACCTGTACTGCCCTTACTCTGACCGTTATGCCTTATATCCGCTTCACATGCTGTACGGTATATCGTACAATACAGCCATGTACACGATCCTGCGCAGCGCGACGTTCGACCGGTGGCTGAGCAGGCTGCGGGACCGGCAGGCGGTAAACCGCATCGTCGCCAGATTGCTGGCAGCCGAAGATGGACATCTTGGAGACGTGCGGTCTGTTGGCGGTGGCGTGTCCGAGATGAGAATTCAGTACGGGCCTGGATACAGGGTCTACTTCATCGCGCAAGGCGCCGAGTTGATCGTCCTGCTCTGCGGCGGCGATAAGGACAGCCAGCGCCGAGACATCGAGCGAGCCAAGAGAATGGCGACGGAATGGAGGAGCTAATGTCTGAGGAGTATCGAAAGTTCGACGCAGCAGACTACGTCAAGAGCGCAGAGGACGCCCGGGGGCTTCTCAGGGCGGCGGCGGATGAGGACCTGGGAGACGGGGCTGTGATTCGCGCCGCTCTCAAGCACGTTGCCCGGACGCAGAACATGAGCGCTCTCGCCCGCGACACCGGGCTAAACCGCGGCAACCTCTACGCTGCGCTGTCTGAAGACGGCAATCCCACTCTGGCAACCCTGCTGAAGGTCACCCGCGCCTTGGGACTAAGGCTGCGCCTTGAGCCCATCGAGACCCCCGCACCAGGCCCGCAAACGGCTGAGCAACGGAATCTCCCGGCAGGTTCGACTTCACCCTAGTCTCGTCGCAGTATATTTGTCAGGCTTCTTGGTAGGAGATGATTAAGGAGCTAAGGGCACTCACGCTGATTGGCAACGGGACACGTGTGCGGTGCGTCCTTGCTTGAGAAACCCACTTATCCGACTAAGAGCATCTTCTAGATTCCGCAGATGACATTCCCATACCACCAACACACGCCAACCGTCTGCCTCCAGCGCTGCCACGTGTTCTTGATCGCGCATCCTTGTCCGCGTGAGCTTGGGTTTCCAATAGTCGAGATTGGACTTAGGCAGTCCAGCAATGGGGCAGTCTGGATCGGGATGCCAATGCCAAAAGCAACCGTTCACAAAGATTATTGATCGGTGGCGTGGCAACACCAGATCCGGCACGCCCGGCAAGTCGCGCCGGTGCAGTCGGAACCTGTAACCGAGACGGTGGACCATCGAACGGACCGCCAACTCCGGCTTCATGCCCCTTGATCGGATATGGGACATGCACCGCGAACGATCTTCAGGAGTCAGGTTGTCCATGCCAAATTCAACTCAAGGCAAGCTCCGCCTCTTCACGCAATAGACGCGCGAGCGCATACTCTGGCAATGCATCTAGCAACACCACGCCTCCGCGACGGTTCAGTGCAATCATCCACTTGCGGAAAGTCTCCCGATGGAAAAGCGCACCGCCGTTTGCCCAGTGATGCCGCATTATATCGTATATAAGTATCTAATACACCTC
>VXOZ01000063.1:0-510 GCA_009839775.1 Chloroflexota bacterium
CGCTACCACTGACGAAACTTAGGCAATGTCTGAGAGGTCTCGCTGCTACTATAATGGTGCTTGACTGTGACTGGACGTGATCAGGCACAAAACGCGTGAAATCACAAGGCAAATAAACAACAGAGGAGCGCAACCGTGGCAAATATTCGGGTTGGGTATCACACGATCACATGGGGCATGGAAGGATTTGAGCAGGCGTTGGACGAAATTGCCGCCTTGGGTTTCAAGGGATTCGAGACGTTCGCGGCGGTCGTGGACACGTACGGCGATAAGGTCAGCGAATTTCAGGACATCATCGCGCAGCGCGGCTTAGATCTTGTCACTGTGTACGGCGGCGGGCCCATGAACGAGGCGCACCGCATGGACGAGATGATCGCCCGCAACGTGGGCTTTGCCAAGTTCCTGCACGCCCACGGCGCCGACCGGTTGGTGCTGGGCGGCGGCTCCCGCGCGCCGGGCGGCCCAAGCGACGAAGAGCTGCTGAATCAGTCTCACTGCATGGACGAGATC
>VXOZ01000063.1:520-2935 GCA_009839775.1 Chloroflexota bacterium
GGCGGCTGGCTGGCTCTGGCGTGGCTGCTCGACTTCGGCGTGCTCGCCTGCTACCACCCGCACTACGCCACCACGGTGGAGAGCGAGGAAGAGATCGAGATCATGATGGACTACACCGACCCGCGCTACGTCTTTCTCTGCCCGGATACGGCGCACCTGCGCAAGGGCGGCGGTGACGAACTCTCAGTTGTACGCACCTACGCCGACCGCGTGAAGTATGTTCACCTGAAGGACTGGGACCCGCAGGCGTTTGCCGATTCGCAGTCCGCACCGGCCCAGGGCGCAGACGCGGCTACCGCCATCCTGCCCGATTTCGTGGAACTCGGCACCGGCGTGGTGCACGTGAAGGAATGCGTCCAGGTACTGCAGGAGAGCGGCTACGCCGGCTGGCTCATGATCGAGCTTGACCGCTCCCGCTCCACGCCCAAAGCCAGCGCGGCGACGAACAAAGCCTTTGTGGAGCAGGAATTGGGCCTGGCGGTTGGATAGAGCCTCTCGGCCTGCATGACACTGTCACCGTTCGTACTTCGACAAGCTCAGCACGAACGGTAACGGAATAATACACGTGCTGCTGTCCTAAAACCGACTTTGTGGGCAGCGCCGACGAAACCCAAGAATCATCGAGGAACTTGAACCATGAAACGTGTTGGCATTATCGGTTGTGGACACATTGCCGCGAGAGGTCACCAGAGTGCGTATGGAGACCTGGCGGACCGTATCACCGTGGCCGCGGTAGCAGATCCGGCACCCGAGCGGCGTGATCTGCTGGGCGACAATTGTCACGTCCCACCGGAGGCGCGTTACGCGGACTACCGCGACCTGCTCGCCCGCAACGATCTGGACTTCGTGGATATTTGCCTGCCGCACCACCTGCACCACCCGGCCACACTTGCTGCTGCCGAGGCGGGACTCAACATCCTGTTGGAGAAGCCCATCGCCGCGCGTGAGGATGAGGCTCTGGAGATGATTGCCGCCGTGGAGAAGGCCGGCGTCGTCTTCTCGCTCATCCACAACTACTCGCGGCAGAGCGTACCCGCCCGTGTCGTGGAGCTGGTGCACGCGGGCGCCATCGGCACGCCCTACCTGATGCGGTACGAGGGTCTCGGCAACTACCACTATCTGGGCACATCGGCGTATGACCCAAGCTGGCGCGCCGATGCCGGACGCGGCGGGGGCGGCGCCTTGCTCGATAATGGCTACCACAGCATCTATCTGGCACGGTACGTGATGCAGTCTGAGGTGCGTGAAGTGTTCGCCGCAGTCGGCACCTTTGCCCGCGAATTCTCAGTGGAAGACACCGCCCTGGCGCTACTGCGTCACGAGAGCGGCGCCATCACCTCCATCCAGAACGGCTGGGGCGCGGACCGGAGCATGCCGGCCCGTGAAGTCCAAGGGTCCGAGGGGTCAATTCTGCTCCGGGGCAATACGGAACGCCCCATCGAGCTCTGGAAGGGCGACCACTGCGAGTACCCCAAGCCTTCACCGAAAAGCGCCGACGGGTATACCTCCATACTTACCGAGTTCTGCGCTGCCTTGGATGGCAAAGGCCCCGTGCCAACCACTGCCGCGGACGGCCTGATGAACTTGCGCATCATTCTCGCCGCCTATGAGGCCAGCCGCACCGGCAGCGTCATAAAGCTCTAGTCTGCGCAGTCTCCGCGCATTGGCCTTCGAGCATCTTTTGCATCGCTCGTCGCGGAGATCCTCCCTATGAGTTGCACTGTCAGACAGTGTGTGGTATATCCCTTAACTTAAGAGGATTGCAATACTCTTCTAACATTTCAACTTACCAAGTCTGAAATCGGGATAAATGAACGATAGCGGTTTAAGATTTCGAAGAGTGGTCTATGGCCGAGGCAGGGTCGGAAAAGCAAGCCCCACCGAGTGATGCGCAGTTGCGGCGGGAGGTGCGGGCCAGGGCGTACCAACGCGAACGGCACTCATACAGACAGTGAGAAGCAGGTCATGAGCAAAAACAAGGACGATAAAGGCAAAGAAGAACGCCAAGAAGCGGACCGCACCCGCGAGGAACTGGACGTCATCCTCTCGGCGCGGCAGGAACTCGGCACGGAGTACAACGACGAACTGGCGGACAAGCTGATGGAGCGGCTCGACGCCGTGATAGACCGCCGCGTAGAAGCGCGCCTAAAGAAAGAACCTAAGAGCACCCCCCTTTCACCGGCCGTGCCCATTACCTCTTTTGTCTTCGCGATTCCCTTGACCGCGATCGCGGCGAGTATGCTCGGCTTTCGGGGCGTGGCTGTCGTCTGGGCCG
Source organism: Chloroflexota bacterium (assembly GCA_009839775.1). Lineage (GTDB taxonomy): Bacteria > Chloroflexota > UBA11872 > VXOZ01 > VXOZ01 > VXOZ01. The sequence continues at coordinate 2,796 of VXOZ01000063.1, forward strand.
CGTTGATAATTGTCAATATCCTCTATTCGGGTAAGAAGTTTGGCGATATTTTTTAGCAGTACCGGCACAAGCACGACGTTCCCCGAATACAGTCTTGGGCTTTTTCATTCCGAGCGAAGCGTCGCACCCTGTTCGCTGAC
>VXOZ01000088.1 GCA_009839775.1 Chloroflexota bacterium
TTTCGCGACCGCAAGTCTGGCGTTCGTTACCAGCCCCGCAATGGCGGCCGACATGTTGTCGGTCGGCGTCGGCGGCTACATGCAGCAATGGTTCGGCATGTCCAGCGTGGACGACACGTCCATGAAAAAGGACGAGATGGTCAATGACGGCATCGCCCAGCAGTCGGACAGCGAAATCTTCTTCAGGGGCAAGCTGGAGTCCGACAGCGGCCTGACCTTCTCCGTCAAGGTGGAGCTTGAGGCCAATTCCGGCAAGGCGGCGGACGGCAAGAACACCGGCGTCATCGACGAATCGCAGCTCACGATAGGCGGCGAGTTCGGCAAGATCACGCTCGGCGCCGAGGACCCGGCCTCCACACTTACCCATCACGGCGGCCTGGATGTCGGCATCAGCCTGAACTGCGGCGACACCCACAAGTGGGTCGGCGGCCTCGCCGGTTGCAGCCACAACGGCTTCGGCACCTACGGCCACGGGCATGGCGACAAGAACCAGATCATGTACTTCTCGCCGCGCGTCTCCGGCGTGCAGTTCGGCCTGTCCTACATCCCGGACACCGGACAGGAGGGCGGCAACGAGCCCCTGAACGACAACCAGAAGGACGCCTGGGCCATCGGCGGCAACTATGTCGGCGATTTCGGAGGCACCAATATCGCCTTCTCCCTCGGCCACTACCAGGGAAGCCAGGATGGCGAGCAATCCTTCATTTCGGGAGCCGCGCCTGCCGGCGGCGGAAGCGACAATCGCATTACCGTTGGCAAACTCGCCGCTGACAAGAAGACGTGGGAGACGCTCGAGTACGCAACCCAGAACGACAAGAAGAACAAGTTGACGGGACTTACCGGTGACACTCCGGACGCGCGCGATACCGCCCTCACCACCCTCGTCCACGACGGTCTCATGGCCCGGAAGAACATCATGGACGCGACTGACGGCATGATGAAGAAGGCGGACAGCAAGACCTTCTCCAACGCCGCCCTGCAGGTCGGCCTCGGTTCGTTCAGCTTCGGCATCGTCTATGCGACGGCGGACGGTGGCGCCTACAAGGCCATGGACAAAACCATGGTCGTGAACGCGAACGATGCCTCTGACAGGACTAGCTATCTGGCCTTGTTGAACGAAACCCCCGGTAGCTTTGAGACCAGCGATACAAGCGATCTCACCACTGGCGTCGCGGCACGTACCACTGACTTTACGGGCGATGCAGCCGCCGGTACCGGAGTAAACGCTCACGTATTCGACACCGGCAAGGAGACCGCGGACGGGGACCCGATTTATGCTGTTGAGTCGGCGACCAACAACGACCCGAACAACGACATCGTGATGCAGACGGTCGGCAAGGACATGTCCAAGGACTGGGATACCTGGGGCGCTGGCGTCAAATATTCGGACGGCCCGATGGCGATGAGCCTCAGCCATCTGGCGACCGAGTGGGACGATGGCGGCGAGCAGGAAGCGACCATGCTGTCCATGTCCTACACGCTCGCGCCGGGCGTCGCCTCCAAGACCTCGCTCTTCACGGCCGAGAGGTCCACGGCGAAGGGTCGCAAGATCGATGGCACCGGCTTCGTGACGGGCATCGTCATCGGCTTCTGATCGGAGCCCGCTAACAGGACGGCAGGGGCGTTAACGGGTGTTATCCCCACCCTCCTCCGCTGCTGCCGTCCGGGGTGGCGTTGGTGTTGCAATGGCGCCACCCCATCTCCCCTAAATTGGGTAATTTCCCATAATCCTAATTCTGCGACCGGCGTCCGGAATTGCTTGTCTCATTCCGAGTTCCTTCCGGTAACAGCCGCCCGGGAGTGGACGGCGCGACCATCCTGCCTGTCCGCCGCCGACGCCGCAATCCACCGGATGCGGATTTCCCGGGCCTGTTGCATGAATGCAACAGTACTGGTGGATAGCGGCCAGTGGATAGCGGCCGGCATTCCGGTCCGCCACCGGGTGGAGATGCGCGAATCCGGTAGCCCGCCCGGCGGGGGAAAGAGAAGGCCGCTGACCGCCGGTCTCCGGAGCACTGTCCGTTCCCGTTGAACCGGAGCGGCGGCGGCCCTTCAATACGCGCGCCCTTCGACTGGCTCAGGGCAGGCTCCTTCGACAGGCTCAGGACAAGCTCTTCCGTCATGCCCGGACTCGTTCCACTGCTGTCCGGTTCAGCCGTTGGGCGAATCCGAACGGGGTGTGGGGAGCGCGCGGCGTCTCCGACCCGCCTCCTGTCCGCCCCCGCCCGAACATCCTCTCCGTCATGCCCGGACTTGTTCCGGGCATCCCCCGCCGCCGCTTCCGTCGAGCGGCCGCATGGATACCCGGAACAAGTCCGGGCATGACGATACGGGGCGGGTATGACGACGGAGAGAAGGTGCGAAGCCTCGCTAACCGGTCGTCAACCTATCCATATAAGCCCCTTTACTTTAGCGTAGAGAGTGCATCAACCACAATCTTTCGTTCCGATGCAGTAAGTGTAGGAACCGTGGCAGCGAATTCTCTTAACTTTCCAGCTACGCTCTTCGGCAAATTACCAATTTTATTGCACCCGAATAAATTTAGCTGGCGCTTAGACACTCGGACTAATTGAGAACAACTGATGACAGTTTTTCCTGTTCGCGATATGGGTAAATTGGGTATCTCTCCGTCCGAGAGTATCAGATCGCCCTCATAACCGGAGTCCGAATTGATAAACAGGAAGCAACCCGCCATCGTGTCTGTCGGTGCGGTAATGCACACATGGTACTTCAGGTGCCCTGCCTGCGCAGCCATAAAGTGAAGAATTTCGCCGGGAGAGCAATCTACATATGCTTGGATAGGAATTCTATGGCCTCCGCTCTATTAAAATCCGGAGGATCGAAAAGCATTCCGACGCTCATAGGAAACGCCTTTCGCCTGTCGTCATCCTCCCATGCATCAATGTATGCAGGGTCAGCATGAGTTAGAC
>VXOZ01000326.1 GCA_009839775.1 Chloroflexota bacterium
CCATCAGGTTCATGCCGAACAGGAAGGTCTTGATGCCGTTCACGTTGCAGCCGTCGCGCTTGCCGTAGCGCCTGAAGTCTTCTCGGCGCTCACCAAAGCCGCGCGCATCAGGGCACAGGGTCACATAGCCTCGCTTGGCAAGCTGCAGGCCATAGTCATAATTGGCGCGTTCGATCGTGCCGGCTCTTTCTTCCTCGCCGTAGTCCACATTCGCCACGTTATCTTTGCCGTCTACTCCATGTCCGTGAAAGCAGATGATACCGGGAGCGGGCTGCGCTACATTATCCGGGATCAAGAGCCATGCCGGTACCTGTACATCTTCCTCAGTGGTGTACACCACTTTTTCGTAATGCACGCCAAACTGCTCTCGCTCCTCGACAACGTGCGCATCCAGCGGCACCTGCTCGGGAAGTGGCTCCATGAGATCCAGCAGCTTGGCGCGCAAGCGCTGTTGCCACGTGTACCACTCATCCCGGCTCTCGCCGGCAAAGTGCATAAGCGGCGGGTGCTTGTCGTAGTACGCCATGATGTAGGAATCGAAATCAAGAACATCGCTCATGAGGTGCTTCTCCTGGTTCAACACTTCGACTACTCTCTCTTAGCTTACTCAACCCCTCCACTGACCGCTCCAATTCTCATCTCGAATTGTAATCGCACTTCTCTACCAAGCCTACTCGCTAGGCAAGAGCCTTCATTATGCCTCGAATGCATCTCGGCAGAGGGTTGTGTGTGGGCGCGACCAATTCGCAGCACGAGCTACAGCAAGCTGGCCAATCATGGTTCCACGCAGCTCACGTTGACTCTATAAGCAGCGAGACCGTATGCGGAGAACACTTGCTGGGAAGCATTCTTGGGTTCGGTCGCCGGCGCCGCGTCGTGCGCTGCTAGTAGCTCCGCAACCTTTCTCCCCAGGGCACTGGCTTACAGATACGCGTCGAAGAAGTCGAAGGCCTTGGCGCCACTGAACTGGTGCCCGCCGTCGAATTCGTCGAGCCAGAGGCTCTCCGAGACCTGCGCCGCCGCGTAGACGGTTTCCAGGTGCGCATACGCTTCACGCGCCGCCTCAATCGGAAAGCCTCCGTCTTGTATGCCGGACTCGATGAGCAGCGGCCGCGGCGCAATTAAGCCGCAGAGGTCCGATATTTCCGCGTATTTGAGCACACCAGGCACGAATTGCGATCCGCAGAAATTCCCTTGCGTCAGTGCATACTGCTTGAACGTCGTCAAATAGCACACCACGGAAGACGCTTTCACCCGCTCGTCGACCGCAGACAAGTACATCGAGCGCGTGCCGCCAAGCGAGAGACCGATGCAACCGAGCCGGTCCGCATCCACTTCCGGACGGCTCGCCAGGTAGCCAAGACCCCGCATGTCGTCCCAGGTGTTCAGCGCCATCAGGTTCATGCCGAAAAGGAACGTCATGATGCCGTTCACGTTGCAGCCGTCCCTGTTGCCGAAGCGCCGAAAACCCTCTCTGCGCTCACCAAAACCGCGCGCATCGGGACACAGGGTCACAAAGCCGCGTTTGGCTAGCTGGAGACCATAGTCATAGTTGTAGTTCTTGATCGCCCGCGCGATTTCCTCTTCGCCATTGTCCACGTGTGCCACGGGATCTTTGCCATACGGACCCCCGTGACCGTGTAGACAGATAATTCCCGGCGCCGGCGTTGCCACGTTCTCCGGGATGAGCAGCCACGCCGGGACCTGCACGTCTTCGGCAGTGGTATACACCACTTTCTCGTAGTGCACGCCGAACTGCTCCCGCTCCTCGACGACCCGCGCATCCAGCGGCACCTGCTCGGGGAATGGCTCCATGAGTTCGAGCAGCTTGGCGCGCAAGCGTTGCTGCCACGCGAACCACTCATCCCGGCTCTCGCCGGCAAAGTGCATGAGCGGAGGGTGCTTGTCGTAGTACGCCATGATGTACGTATCGAAGTCAAAGACATCGGTCATGGGAATTCTCCCCTTCTCAATTACACTCGTCGCTCAATGCCTAGCAAGCCGCTAGGATACTTGCGCTAGCTCCACAACGTTGAATGGCACCTCGCGGGGATTTTCCGGCCCAACGTAGATCGCGTCTGTGGGACAGTATATCTCACAGAGCAGGCACGACTGGCAATCGTCCTGGTACCGGATGTAGGCTTTCTTCTTGTCATCCATGCGGAGAACGTCGAGAGGACAGACCTTCACGCAGAGATTACAGCCAATGCAGAGGTCTTCGTATACTTTTTCAATTGCCACTAGTGGGAGTCTCCGCGTTGATAAAACGGATGGATTCTAGTTCGACTGCCGTAAATGTCAGCTGCAAGAAAAATCACACTGCTGCCGCAGATTCGAGTATTCCCAGTTCTTCCAGTCGTTTGCGGGGCACTGAAACGTACCGAAAATCCGGCTCACCCTTTTCGTCGGGCTCCGCCACGATCCACTTGAGCCAGCCGGTATCGTCACGCTGAGGAAAGTCTTCACGGTAGTGCCAACCCCGGCTTTCCGTCCGCAAGAGCGCGGCTTCGTACATCAGATCCGTCGTGAGAGCAGTCGCTTCTACCTCGTAGCACTTTACCAACTCATGGAAGTCCGGCGCAAAGAGGTTCGGCACCACCTCTTCTTGGAGAGTCCGCACGTGCGCCAAGGCACGCTGCATGCGTTCACCTTCGCGGAATATGTTGACTTCCGGCGGCATGGCCTGGGTCTGCAATTGTCCGTAGACCACATCGGGAAGCAGGCCGCCTGTGCGTTCCATAGGTCGCAGCGCTTCTGCCAATTCGCTCTCCCACTTAGCGCCTGAATGCGCTTCCTGCCCAGAGTTTTGTGCAAACTCGCCCGCCCCCCCGCCCGCCGCCGAGCCGCCGCCATTCGCCCAGGCGAGATTGAGATAGGTGATGCCGCTGGATGCTCCCACCACGTATCCGCGTGTTGCCGCGTCACCGG
>VXOZ01000385.1 GCA_009839775.1 Chloroflexota bacterium
CGGCCCAATGCACCACGTGCCCAAAGACTCAACGAAAGCGCCGTCCGGCGAAACCGGTTCGTGGCGACGCAGGTAGTAGTCCGCCAAACGCACCGCTGAGGCCAGCACGTCATCCCGCCGCGTTTGCTCGTAGTAGTGCACCAGACCCATGCCGACCCACCGCAGGTCGTCGGTGAAAGCGCCATCGGTAATGGACGGATCCTGGCAGTTGGATGGCGGGTAGCCGATGTTGTACGCATGGCCCCGATCGGTGCGATGCTGCTGCAAGTAATCGAAAAGAGAATCAGCCCGAGCATCGAAGCAGGTTTCATGAGGATTATGTAAACAAAATTCCCCGTAACACCACAGACCGACGCCCTGCATCCAGGAACGGCTGAAGAGATTGTTCACCGTCCGCGGATCGCCAACGGTGGTTGAGTCCCGCTCCATCCGCTGGCTCAGCCGCAGATTGCGCTGCCGATCCGCTACCGGCGGCACGGGATCGCGCATAAAGCTGAACATAAAGACCGCGTAACGGTCCGCCGCCTCCTTATAGCGCGGCTCATTGGTGCGCTCATAGAGACGATAGAGCGCCTGAGCCAAATACGGCGGCGAGTGCGCTTGCGTGGGGCCGAAACTGCTGCTTGTCGTGACAAACGGGCACTTGTCCGGGTCGGGCCGCCCGATTGTGCCCTGCCAGGCGACAAAGCGGTCGCCTATCGAACGCGCAATGGTAAGTGGGTCCCGCATCGTTGCAGCCTTTCTCTGTGAATTGCCCATTCTTGAGGCCAGCGTTCTTTCACCCTTGCGTTCAACCGTCTTGAACTCGCCGAAATAGTAACTCGGGCTTCATGCCGATTTCGCTAATCCAGCAAGACTCTCCGCAAGCCAGTGAGGCCGCAAGAGGCCAGTGCTTGACCGTACTTGCACCGCGGGCCTTGCCCCTCAGCGCTCTGCTTGTCCAGCCACTCGCAATTGCGACCAGTGCCACTCTAAACTCTTGTCATGTATTGTAGTGCAAGCGAACTATGCGTCTAACTCCGCCACGCGGTTAAGCCTTTGCTCATTGTATCAATCTATAGTGAAATCAAGACTCTAGCGTCCGTTTGCAGTTCGTCATATGCAGCCAATGGACCGCACTGAGACTATTCTGGTTACCGGAGCCACCGGGTACATCGGCGGCAGGCTGGTTCCCCGCCTGCTTCAGGAGGATCGCCGGGTGCGCGTGCTCATCCGCGGCCGGGACAAAGCGCTCTCCCGTCCCTGGTCGGATCAGGTCGAGATCGTGGCGGGTGACGTTTTCTGCCCCGATACCCTGGCGCGAGCACTGGAAGGGGTCGGCGTCGCCTATTACCTCATCCATAGCATGTCCCACGGCGCCAACTTTCACGACCTCGACATCAAAGCCGCCGTGCCTTTGGTCGAGCGGCAAGCCAAGCAGGCGTAAATCGCATCATATACCTGGGGGGATTGGGAGACCCGCAAGCCAATCTCTCCCCACACCTGCGCTCCCGCCAGGAGACGGGAAGTGCGTTAGGAGAGAGCGGCGTCCCAGTCACGGAGTTCCGCGCCGCAGTCGTCGTCGGCTCTGGCAGCATCTCTTTTGAGATGATCCGGTACCTGGCAGAGCGGCTGCCCATTATGATTTGCCCCAAGTGGGTATACTCGCGCATTCAGCCAATTGCCGTAGACGACTTGCTGGAATACCTGTTCTCGGCCCTGGACACCCCGGAGAGTGGCGGCGCAATCGTGGGAATCGGCGGGAGTGACATTACCACGTACAAGGGCTTGATGCTCGGTTATGCGCGCGCACGGGGTCTCCGCCGCTGGCTGATACCGGTGCCGGTGCTCACGCCGCGCCTATCCTCCTACTGGGTGCACTGGATGACCCCCATTCCCGCCGGCATCACCGCACCACTCGTCGAAGGGCTCCGCAACGACGTCATCGTGACAAATACGCTCGCTCGCTCACTCTTCCCCCACATCGAGCCCCGAGACTACGCCACCGCCATTGGCAGCGTGATCGGAGACCTTGAGAAGGGACGGATCGATACGGCGTGGAGCGATGCCGCCGGCCCAACAGCGGAGCCGGAGTCGGCGGCTCGCCTAGAATCCCACCAGGGAATGATCGTCGAGCGCCGCCACTGCATCGTTGCGGCACCGGCCGCAGAGGTTTTCCGCGTCTTTACCGGTATCGGCGCGGCGCGAGGGTGGTACTTTGCCAATTGGATGTGGCGGCTGCGCGGCATGCTGGACCGCATGTTGGGCGGCGCCGGCCTGCGCAGGGGCAGACGACACCCCGATAACCTGCGTATCGGCGACGCCTTGGACTTCTGGCGGGTGGAAGACCTGCAACCGAACCGTCTGCTCCGCCTGAGAGCCGAAATGAAGCTACCCGGCCGGGCTTGGCTCCAATACGAAGTGCGAAATGCAGAGGACGGCACCAGCACCTTGGAGCAGACCGCTTCGTTCATCCCAAAGGGTCTGTTCGGCTTGGTCTACTGGTACGCCCAGTACCCTTTGCATGCATGGATTTTCAGCGGGCTGATCGGCGCCATTTCCCGACGCGCTGAAAGCGCCAGCAATCACGTTGACAGCGATTTCTCGTCACGTTAGACAATTCGTGGACCACTCTAACCTCTGTCCACACAGGCCGTTGCCTACTCTCAATTGAACGGTGTTCGCAGCAGAGGGCCGCACCTATATCCCACCGCGCCGTGCAACCGGGCCGCACCCTGATTAGCAGCGCGGATTCGGGCAGTGGTCACCCTGGGCAAGGTCCAAGGAATACAATGAATCTCGGTATAATGGGACAGATTTGCCGCAAGCATTACAAGGAAGCCCATCCACATGAAAATCATCAACGTCCAAAGCTACGTGCTGAAGAGCCCGCTGGCCGATCAGGAAGAGTTTTACGCCTCACAAGAGTCTTTCTC
>VXOZ01000323.1:0-933 GCA_009839775.1 Chloroflexota bacterium
GCCCTGCACCGCGCCCCACACGATGCCGAGTCCACCAATGCCGACCGCCGCGAGCGCTAACCCCACGGCAAAGTAAGACTCGCCAGCCGGCACGAGTGATATCGTCACTGTTTGGCCAAGATGGAAGTGCTGTCCAGTTCCTCCCTCGCCCGTAAAGGAGACCAGCCAGGCGGCGAGAATCAAGACGCCCGTCGCTGCCACAGTACGAAAGTGCGACGACCGCACCACGGGGCCGTACGTCTGCCAAAGGTCGGAAAAAGACATAGGGTTAGCCCCTCACGTTCTCTTTTTCAGTGCGCCCAGCAAAGACGTACCGCACCGCACCAGTGCGACACGGTTTTTCTGACTGCGGAAGCGAACCCGGTTGCTGCTGAGGCGCTTACGTTCGGCGAGATGCGCTTTGCCGCCATAGACTGCGATAGGGCGGAACCGAGCGCGGTCGTTATGCGGCACGATTCGCTCGGCGATCTTTGCGCCGGCTTGAAGTTGCGCCAGCATCTCTTTGGCGCGAAGCTTTCCACGTTTGAGTTCCAGAGGCGCAATCCAAGAACTATCGCCTTCATCTCCTATGAAAATGAAGTCGCACTTCTTCCCGCCACTACCATTTGTCGGTGATTCATCGTGATCCATATCGATTAGGAGGAACGGCTCCGCGAGACTCTCCAAAGTCAAAGAACACCCATCTCTACGGCATCCTCTCGCAAGGCACTCTTCACTAATGTTCTGCCTTACCTGGTCAGCCAGACTCATAATCGGACTTGCTCTCTCCAATGCGATTGTCGATTTCTACGGATGTGTTGTAGAGGGCTTCAGAAACATCGCCATATCCCGCCGAATAGAGGCCAACGTCCGCGTCCAAAGGCACTTCCTTCACAACTGAACCCTTAGGCCGCTTCTTCGGCTCGAACAGCCACACACCTACCTCTTCCGGGC
>VXOZ01000323.1:943-2907 GCA_009839775.1 Chloroflexota bacterium
GCAGCGTCCGCGCCCGTAAGACCTTCCCGCTGCGCTTCCGGCAGTTCGGACAAGCGCACTAGGTTAGCCAACTCTTCGAGCACGTAATCGCTGTGCGTCGTGATCATCACCCGCACGCCGGCACGGACAACAGCTGCAAGCTGCCGCGTAAACGCGGCCTGCATGGCCGGATGCAGGTGCGCCTCCGGCTCCTCGATGATCAGCACGTCGCCTGCTCGCACGAGGTGGCGCAGATATAAGACCACCGGAGCTAACTCGGACACCATAGACGATGCCCGCATTAGTGGGACATCTTTCTTGCGTCCTGCAGGCCGATAGGAGAAAAGTGGATAGCCGGTTGCAGAGCGGTCTTCACGCACCTGGCCGCTAAGGATTCGTTCCTCAAGTCTTGCCGCAAGAACTTGGCGGTTTACACGTTTCTTTTGTGGTGAATCGCTGAACGTGACGAGCTGCTCGAGAAAATCGCCAAGCACGCCGGACAATACTGGAAGTGGTTCATCGCGCTGGAAACCAGCCCGTGATGACCGTTCGATTAGTGAAGCTACGACTACCCGGTGGGAATGCATCACGCCGGCGCGGTCGGCGGGCAAGTAGTGTGCCGCACGACTTAACGGGCCTACGATCGAAGAGCCAATTTCATCTACGAGCTCCGCAATCCCCGAACCTAGTATGAAATTGCGCTCCTCTCCCACCTCTCCTTCTAATCCGCTATTGGACAAGCCAAATGAGATGGTCTCTTGCCAATTCCAGGAATTGTGGTCGTCTGTGACCATTTGCAATGGCGTAGAATCAGGGATCGATGCTGAGAGCGAGAAATCGGCACCAGTCATTGAGAATTCGTGAGTCAAAGGCTCCTTTGCACGGGAGCCATCAGAGACTTGCCGTACGAGTGCTACTCGCACGCCTTTCGTACTGCCAAATCGGATTAGGCCCTCTGTCTGTTCACTGCCGAAGCATCGCGCGATTTCCCTTTCCAAGAGTCTAGCGTACTCACCAATGTCCCTGAGCGCAGGTCGGATGAGTGCCGCAACGGGACCCGGTACACGGGCGGATATAGCCTTAGGCAACTCTATCCCTATCGTCCGCCTAAGTATGTCAGAACTAAAGTCCAAGAGTGCTCTTTCATCACCTTTCGACAGCGCTTGACGCTCCCCCCAAGTCCGACGAGAACGATAGAGCGTAGACTGTCTCCAAAGTCTATGTCGGTCAATCCCTGGTCTGATGCCGCCATAAAACCGATGCAGCGCGTAGATGAGCATTGCCAGGTAAGACTTCCCCGTGTTGCTCGGGCCGACGAAGACGGTCAATGGGCGTAGATCGATTTTCGCCTTGGCGATCGGGCCAAAGTCGGTCACCTCGATTTCGAGGGGCTTGTAGGTCGGCGCACGAGACATGCAGCATTGTTCTCCATCATTCGCAAGCACGCACCGCAGTGAAGCGCGCTCGATCTTCTCATTCAGTATAGCAACATAACGGCGCTAGGTAGCTTCCCCAGCGGCCAAGGACCAGTAGCGTCGTCGTCAAGCGCGTGCAAGAGCAACCTGCGCTTCCGCACTGCCGCCTGGGTTCCCGCCGCGTACTGACCAGCATCATTCAAGCATTTTGACATAAGCAAACAACATCGCTATACTATGCTTTTGAACGTGGCGGGCCATGAGACTACATTGAAGGCATGGCAGCGCCGAAAGGTCGAAACGAGGGGCAAATATGTATCCGTGGGCATGGCAGTTTACGGGCCCGGAGAGCCGGGCAGCGTATAGGCGCATTGCGAAAGCCTAGCCTAGCAGCACACCCGCCTCTCCGGCTGAGCAGAAAGTGTTTACCCGCTTTCTGCTTTTTGTTTGTAAAGTGAGGGACACGAGACGATGGCAGATGGGACAACGGCAGCGGACATAGTTGCGCTACTCGAAGCGCTGGAACGTGAAGCGCACGCCCGGCTGCAGCTATTCTCTTCGGAGGCCGAC
>VXOZ01000448.1 GCA_009839775.1 Chloroflexota bacterium
ATCGATCACCGCAACCGCACTGCCGCCTTCGGCATTGCCATCGGCGAGCCGGACGCCCGCGGCAAGGGCTACGGCACGGAAACTGCGCAACTCATGCTGGACTACGCCTTCACGGTGCAGGGCCTGCACAACGTCATGCTGCACGTCCACGAATACAACCTCGCCGGTATCCGCGCCTACACGAAAGCCGGTTTCAAGGAGTTCGGCCGGCGTCGCGAATGCCACTTCATGGGCGGCAAGTACTGGGACCTGATCCACATGGAGTGCCTGGCCTCGGAGTGGGGCCCCAGCCCCGTGCTGGCCGAGGTCTTCAAACCCGACGAGCCGCGGTAGAATACCCCAGCGATAGGATCCGTTCGCCCTGAGCCTGTCGAAGGGCGAGCCGGGTAAACCTCAGATGTATACGAAATCTAGGATTGAGCGACCAGAACCACAACCCCTGGTCAACATCGTGGGCGAGAAAGTAGCGCTCGGTCCCATGCGCAAAGATCTGATTCCTGCCTACGTGCGCTGGTACAACAACCTGCACATGCTGTGCTCACTAGGCGACCCTCCGCAGCCGCTCACCCCGGCACAGAAAGAACGGTGGTACGAAAACGCGAACACGGCCAGTGGCTCGAATACCACTTTCACGATATTCGAGCATGACTCCGCACGACCTATCGGGATAAGCGGCCTCTATAGAGTAGACTTCCGCAACCGCACTGCCGAATTCGCTATCACGATTGCTGAACCGGACGCGCGCGGCCGAGGCTACGGCACGGAAGCCACGCGGCTGATGCTCGACTACGCGTTCACCGCGCTGGGCTTGCACAACGTGATGTTGCGGGTCTTCGCTTTCAACCTCGCCGGCATTCGCACCTACACGAAAGCCGGCTTCAGGGAGTTTGGCCGCCGCCGTGAATGCTACGTGATGGGCGGCAAGACCTGGGATGTAATCTACATGGAGTGCTTGGCATCAGAATGGCAACCAAGCCCGGTGCTGGCTGAGGTCTTCAAGCTCGACGATTCTCATTCATCTACCTAGAGATGACAGATGTGCCGTCTCGACCAAATACCGTTCGCCCTGAGCCTGTCGAAGGGCAAAAACGTGGGGTAATCAAGTCTTCAGCTACTGACTGCCGTTCATGCTTCGACAAGCTCAGCACGAACGTCCTGCGAGATCCTGCAAAGACATTGCGTCTACCCCGCACACCTAAGCCATGCCCAGACGCTGCTCCAAGAACTCACGGTTATACACCGCCGAGGCGCGAGCATCGTCGCCGGTGGCAGTTTCCAGTACTAGCCAGCCATCGTAGCCAATAGCGTCAATTGCCGCAAAGATGGCGTCCCAGTCCAGCGGTCCCGTGCCCATGAGCGGGATGCGGTCCGGTTCCTTGGTGTGGATCTGGCTGACCAGACCGCTGAGCGCCCGCAGATCCGCGGCCGGATCAAACCCTTGCGTATGGGCGTTGCCAACGTCGAAGTAGACGCCGATCTGCAGTGAATCAACGGCAGCTACCAAACGGCGGAACCGCTCCACGGATTGCGGGTGCGTACGACCGACGCTCTCCGGGGCCATTACCACGCCTGCGTCTTCCGCCGCGGGCATAATCTCACTGAACCCATCCACCCAGCGGGCAAACGACTCGTCATATGGCTGTTCGGGCGGCGCGTCCATGGCACAGAGAATCAGGCGTGAGTCAAGATAGGCGGCAGCGGCAATCGTCTCCGTGGCAACGCGAATGCCCTGCTCCCGTGCCGCGGCGTCGCCTGTCAGCATCACGCCCAGGTTACCGACGCACAGCGAGCAGACGGCCACACCGGTCTCACGCACTTGCCGGTTCAGCATGTCCCAACCGGGTCTGTCTGCCAGCACGTTTCCCGCCGGGTCGCGGGCGCTGATGGAAAACTCCACGCCCGCAAAGCCCAACTCTGCCGCCAACGGCAGGGCATCCCCACCGTCAGCGCCGATTGAACCCGTTCGTGTGCCGATTTTCATTGCGCTACCACTTCCAGGTCGTCAGTGAGGCGCACCTCGCGCCGCAACTCCGCAGACTTTTGGGCGGCATACGTGAAGGCAAACGACCGTAGTGAGTCGGAGTAGGGCGACAGGATGCCATCCTGCGTGTTATTGGCAACCGCGTTCACAAATGCCTGGTTGAGCAGGAGGTTGGAATCCTGATCGGACGCGATTGTCTCCGGCTCCTGGCCCGTACGCCATACCGTCGTGCTGTCGAACCCCGCAGTCACGGTCAGGTCTTTCGCGAGAATGTGGACTACGTTGGTGATGTTCGGCGGTGTGCCGGCATGTGCCGCGGGCGAGTTGCCAATCATGCCCACGGCGCGATTCTTGAAGCGCACTGTCACCGCATTCACGTCAAAGATGTTCAGGTTCGGCACGTCCGTGAGCAACACAGTGTCGCCGGCGGCGTAGAAGGTATCCGGTTCACCTACGAAGTAGCGCACCAGGTCGATGCCGTGAGTGTGCTGTTCGATGAGCATGCCGCCGGACTGCTCCTGCACTCGCCACCACGGCGTTCCCGGCAACTGTCCCCAGCGCACGGCAATGACCATACCGATCGTCACGCCCTCCAGCAAAGCGCGCGTTTGACCGACGGACGGCGCATACCGCATCTGGTAACCGACCGAGTTCACAATCCCTTTTTCTGCAATGTGGGCCGCAATCTCCTTAGCTACAGAAAGCTCGAGAGCAATGGGCTTTTCGATCAACACCGCCTTGCCGGCCGCAATCACGTCATGATCGATCTGGCCGTGCGCAAACGTGGGCAATGAAATATATACCGCGTCCAACTCCACGGCGTCGAGCATCGCCCGGTGATCGGAAAAGAGGCCCGGCTGGATGGGACTTGCCCCTTCCGGCAGAGAGCCATTGATCGTCTCGACAGCGCCCGCGCAACGC
>VXOZ01000298.1 GCA_009839775.1 Chloroflexota bacterium
CGGTGATGACGCCGAGCTGCTTTGCAACCGGCACCACGCCCGGATCCTGGTTCCGCTGGTAGTCCGTCCGGAAGGTGATCGTGCCCGAAGCCGTCTGGCCCGCGTCGTTGGTCATCGTCACCGTGACATCGACGGTGAAGGGGTTGGGAGGCCGCGGCGACAGGGCGTTCAGCTCCGCATGGGTCTTGGCCTGCACCCAGACGTAGCCACGCGAGACCCTGTGGGTGTTGTAATATGCTGTGGTGGAGAAGACCGCATCGGTGATTGCCGCGCCCGCCCCTGGATTGTCGAAATAATAGTCGGCGTTGGCGCTGACGAGCGTGCCGGGAGGCGTGATCCTCACCTCCGGATTGGCGATAAAGCTCGGCGCGGGCGGCGGCGGCGGCGCGGTGGTCCGGGCGTAGGTCGTCTTGAAGGTGATCGTGCCCGAAGCCGTCTCGTTCTCGTCGTTGGTCATCGTTATCATGACATCGACTTCGAAGGGGCTGGGAGGCGGCGTCTCCAGGGCGTTCAGCTGCGCGGCGGTCCTGGCCCTCACGAAGAGCCTGCCCTGCACGACATCGTGGATATCGTGGTAGTCCGTGGTGGTGAAGACCGCGTCGGTGATCCTCGGGTTCGTGCCCGCATTGTTGAACGAGGATTCGGCATCGACGCTGACCCGGACGCCGGTGGGCGCATCGACGACCCGGTCCTGCACGATGGTCGGCGCGGCTGCCGCCGGCGCGGCGAAGCCGATTGCCGCCGCCAGGACCAGGGCAGCCGCGCACAGCGTCCGGGAGCACTTCAGAATGGTCTCGAACCGGTCGAATCTCATCGCTTCGGCTCCTCGCAATGCGCACGGACGGTCATGCGGGCGCGGCCGTCATCCGTCGTCTCCCGCTCCTCCCGGCTGGGTCACCTCCGGCCCGCCGGTCGCCGGCGCCTCGGATTCGACCCGGACGTAGGTCGTCTGGAATGTGAATGTGCCCGTCGCCGTCTGGCCCTCGCTGTTGGTCATCGTCACCACGGCATCGACCGTGAACGGGCTGGGAGGCGGCGTCTCCAGGGCGTTCAGCTCCTCGTTCGTCTTGGCCTCCACCCAAAGCCTGCCGTCGGCAGACACCCCGTGCCTGCTGGTGTAGTATTCCGTGGTGGAGAAAACCGCGCTGGATATTGTGGCGAACGGCCCCACATCGTCGAACAGATCTCGTACGGAAAGAACGCGGGCGTAGGCGCCGCCTCCTGCCCGGCTGGGCACGGTGATGACGCCGAGCTGCTTTGCAACCGGCACCACGCCCGGATCCTGGTTCCGCTGGTAGTCCGTCCGGAAGGTGATCGTGCCCGAAGCCGTCTGGCCCGCGTCGTTGGTCATCGTCACCGTGACATCGACGGTGAAGGGGTTGGGAGGCCGCGGCGACAGGGCGTTCAGCTCCGCATGGGTCTTGGCCTGC
Organism: Chloroflexota bacterium; assembly: GCA_009839775.1. Taxonomy (GTDB): domain Bacteria; phylum Chloroflexota; class UBA11872; order VXOZ01; family VXOZ01; genus VXOZ01. The sequence continues at coordinate 1,431 of VXOZ01000298.1, forward strand.
ACCCAGACGTAGCCACGCGAGACCCTGTGGGTGTTGTAATATGCTGTGGTGGAGAAGACCGCATCGGTGATTGCCGCGCCCGCCCCTGGATTGTCGAAATAATAGTCGGCGTTGGCGCTGACGAGCGTGCCGGGAGGCGTGATCCTCACCTCCGGATTGGCGATAAAGCTCGGCGCGGGCGGCGGCGGCGGCGCGGTGGTCCGGGCGTAGGTCGTCTTGAAGGTGATCGTGCCCGAAGCCGTCTCGTTCTCGTCGTTGGTCATCGTTATCATGACATCGACTTCGAAGGGGCTGGGAGGCGGCGTCTCCAGGGCGTTCAGCTGCGCGGCGGTCCTGGCCCTCACGAAGAGCCTGCCCTGCACGACATCGTGGATATCGTGGTAGTCCGTGGTGGTGAAGACCGCGTCGGTGATCCTCGGGTTCGTGCCCGCATTGTTGAACGAGGATTCGGCATCGACGCTGACCCGGACGCCGGTGGGCGCATCGACGACCCGGTCCTGCACGATGGTCGGCGCGGCTGCCGCCGGCGCGGCGAAGCCGATTGCCGCCGCCAGGACCAGGGCAGCCGCGCACAGCGTCCGGGAGCACTTCAGAATGGTCTCGAACCGGTCGAATCTCATCGCTTCGGCTCCTCGCAATGCGCGCGGACGGTCATGCGGGCGCGGCCGTTATCCGCCGTCTCCCGCTCCTCCCGGCTGGGTCACCCCCGGCCCGCCGGTCGCCGGCGCCTCGGGTTCGACCCGGTCGTAGGTCGTCTGGAAGGTGATGGTGCCCGAAGCCGTCTGGCCCGCACGGTTGCTCATCTCCACCGTGATATCGACCGTGAACGGGCTGGCAGGCGGTGTCTCCAGGGCGTTCAGTTCCGCGGCGGTCTTTACGTTCACCTGGAGAACGCCGTAGAGAAGCTGTATGCTGTCAATAGTGATGTAGTCCGGGTTTGAGTTCTGCGTCCCGGTGATTTCCGCGCCCGCGCCCGCATTGTCGAACAGCTCGTCGGCGCGGTAGGTCAGCGTGGCGCCAGGCGCGGCGGCGACGGTCCCCGGATCCCGGAAAGCGGGCGCCGGCGTCGATGCGTCGATCCGGGCATAGGTTGTCGTGAACGTGATCGTGCCCGTCGCCGTATGACCCGCATCGTTGGTCATCCTCAGCGTGACATCGACATCGAAGGGGCTGGGAGGCTGCGGCGACAGGGCGTTCAGTTCGGGGTCGGTCTTGACCGTGACAAAGAAGACGCCGTTGTGGATGCTATGCGGGTTGTAGTAGTCCGTGGTGGATAAGGCCGCCTCCGTGATTGCCGCGCCCGCCCCCGCATTGTCGAAATAATCGTCGGCGGTGGCCCTGATGAGGGCGCCGGCAGACGCGGTCCCCGCGCTCAGGTCGGCCTTGAAGGTCGGCTGCGGCGGCGGCTGGGCGATCTGCTCGTACCTGGTCGAGAACTGGAACGAGCCCGAAGCCTCCTCGTTCTCGTCG
>VXOZ01000420.1 GCA_009839775.1 Chloroflexota bacterium
ATTACGAGGAGTTCATCATTGGCGCGGGCAAGGTAGTCGGCTTGGGAGCCGCGGAAGGCGTAGTGATTGCGCCCGCTGCCGATACTGCGGATGCCGGCCGGCGGATAGCGGCAGGCGGCCACGGCGCGCTCGGCTTCTTCCCGCGTGCGCACCATCGGCACCACAACGCCGTACGCGCCGGCATCGAGCACGCGCTTGATCCACACGTGGTCGTTCCAGGGTACGCGCGCCGTCGGCACAACGTCAGTCGTATTGATGACCTGGAAGAGCGCGCGGGTCTCACGCACGTCTATGGAGCCGTGCTCCATGTCCACGTTGAGCCAATCGAAGTCCAAGTGCGCCAAGGTCTCGGTGGCCAAGGGATCGCCGAGCGTCAACCAGGTGCCAATGGCGGGTTTGCCCGCCTTGAGGAGATTCTTAACGGGGTTTTCGCGCATACGCTATGTACCTCATTCTCATTGAAGGAAGGAAGATTGGATGTACTTCCTAAGTATACTAGAGCAACGAATTAGCCCAAGGGCGTGACTCTGGCTTGCCAAGAGAAGTGGGCGGCGAGCGTGCGCAGCAGGCGTTGGTCGCTAGTATCTTCGAACAGCGTAAGCAGTTGCCGAATTACGCTAAGTCCAAGCTCAGTCACAAGAGGGCTCGTGTGCGAGATGAGATTGGGCAGATAGCCGAGAGAGAGCTTCCCTCCAACTAGATGGAAACGCCGGATATCATCGTCATCCAGACTGGAAACCTCGGCGTCAACGGGCAGCGAGAGCGGAATGACGCCGTGCTCGACCGCATCCTCCTTTTGCAACCCTACGATGAGAATGCCAACAGCGGTTGCCTTTTCTACCAAGTAATCCGGGGCAAGCAGCGCTTGATCCGAGGGCGGGTTCAGGCGGGGGCCGAGGCTGCCGTACTCCGGGTTGAGGAGAATGGTGTCGTAGACAAGGCCAACGGCTGTGCGCTCATCCGTCGGGTCGATCGGCGCCTGGACAAAGCTCCCAAAGGCGTAGTCTTGCGGCGCCGGATCGTGCGCTGTTTCACGCGGGGCAAAGACCTGGCAGACGTAGTCTGTGTGGGAGTTGGACTTGACGATACGCCCGATCACTGGCATGGTTGCTGCCTCTTATGTCCGCCGCCGCTCTTTGCTGGCCTGTTTGGACGATGCCTGCATGGTCTGGATGCCGTGTTTTCGGCCGAACTCCTCCAGGGCGCGCAGAAAACGCTGCCGGTCCGCGAACGTGATCACGGCGGCAGCGTCAGCCGCTTGAATGGCATACGGATAGCCGCCGCCCACGATGGCCTCCGCTCGCACCCAGTCTATCACGCGGTCGAGGATGCCGGCGCGGAGCACCCACTTTGGGAACTCCAGACGAGCCGGGCGCCCGTGGTTGATCTTGAGGTAGGTGAAGCATATCTCTTTGCCGTAGCTCTTGCCGTCTTGCTTGTCTCGATAATTCTCTTCGTTTGCCACGTCCGGCCTTTGGCACAAGAATGCGGTCGAACGCCAAAACCCTTCGTCATCGATCGGTCTATCCAAGACTGCGGTGTCGCTGATCAGTGAGGCATTTGAACGACTGATCCCGCCCACATGGCAAAGCATCGTTGTAAAGTCATTGGCGCGAGAGCGATCTATGTAAGCCACAAGGGGAACTCGGCACTCTTCCGAAGTGCGCAGCATGCTTACTGCGGCGGCGCGATAGCGGTTGCGCACTTCATCAGGATATGCGCCGGCAAAAGTTACGGTAAGTGAGCCGTCGAAGAGCGCCACCGCTTGCTCGCCGCGGGCGCTCTGCTCCCGCATGAACGTGTTGATCCGCGCAACTTCTAGCTCATAGCGATGAAGAGCAACCAAGAGACTGGCGTCGCTGTCGCCTTGGATAAGCTCTTGCGGTGTCAGCACCTCGACGTGCGCGTCCTTCTCGTAGGCGCCGTCATTCTTATGCCGATTGGTAAACCACGCAATTTGCACAGCGGCTACCGGCAAGGGAAAGTCCTTATTTGCCGGCAACTGGCTGCCGTCAACGGCACAAACGGTGACGTCGGCAAGCGTGCCGGACGCCCAGTGACGCATGGCCGTGAGATTGTCCCAGGCTTCCTGAAACGGGATGCGGATACCCGGCACTCTGTCGAATTCGTCGGTGGGCAGCGCGCCCGGCGCATTTTCCGGCGCGAGCCGCTCGCGGAGCGAGGCAGCAGTCATCCCCGTGAGCGCATCACTCGCCCCCAGCAACTCCTGGAGGCGGGCACGCTGCTCGTGATCGAGCTGGTTCAGGGCAGCGCGCTTTTCGTCTAGGGCATTGATCACTTTGTCGCGATAGAACACGGCAATCTCCGCAGTCGCCGGACGCAGGCCGCAATCACGATGCTGCAGTCGGCTTATCCGGCTCTGGTTCTAGGATCCATAGCGAGAGATATCCATGCGAGGCAATCTTGCTCGGGAGGTAATTGTGCTACTCCACTGACACAGAGCTCACGCCATTCTCTTTGCGCACCCGCAATACCGTGGAGACCAGCGGTTCGAAGGTATCGTCATGGCTGATGACGAAGAGTTGATCAAAACCCTTCACCCGCTCAAGCTGTTCGGCCAGGTTGTGGCGGCGCGCTGCATCCATATTCTGGGTTGGCTCATCGAAGAAGGCAAGGTTGATGTCGGAGAGTTGCCGCAGCAGACCCAGGCGGACCGCGACCGCCGCGCTCATCTGTTCACCGCCGGACAACTGCATGAACGCCCGGCGGTGCCCGTGCTGCTCCAGGATGATGTCGTAGTCCTCAGTGAGCGAGAGTTCCGCGGAGGCGTCTCCCATGATCTCGCTGAAGAGCGTGTTGGCTTCGGCAGAAATCTGTTGTATCAAGTGCCGCGTGATGTGCGGACCGGCGTCGCGGATGACACTGCGCAAGAAGC
>VXOZ01000075.1 GCA_009839775.1 Chloroflexota bacterium
GCAGTATGGGCCGCAATAGCGATCATCGAGAGGGTGAGAGTGGCGTCGACGTTTCAATTCGTGGTGAGACCACAATCCGCTCGTGTTAAGCCCACAGTCCGTTCGCGGTAGGTCCACAGTTCGCTTGTGGTGAGCCTGTCGAACCATGAACGGACGTGCGGGTCATTTGTAGATTCGAGAGACCCGGTAACGCCAGCCCTATTGCGCTTCAAACCGATCAAGTCCAAACATCCCGATATCGTGCCGAGTCGTCCCGTCGAGCGCCAGGTCGGCAAGAACCTCTCCTATCACGCTGCAGAACTTGAATCCGTGGCCGGAGAAGCCCGCCCCGATCACCACGTTCTCATGCTCCGGATGGTGGTCCATGATGAAGTGCCCGTCAGGCGTGTTGGTAAACATGCACGTCTTCAGCGCCAGCGTCGCGCCCATGCCGCCCGTTAGATACTGTTGGGTGCAGGCGCGCAGCGCCTCCTCGTCCTCCAGGTGACATTCGCGGTCTACACTATCCGCCGTAGTCTGTTGCTGAAGGTGGTGGTACTTCCCAATCTTGAATCCCGGAATACCATGAATGGGAAAGCCGTAGTAGTGCCCTTCCGGCACAAGACAGTTGAAAACCGGAAAGCGTTCAACCGCGAAGAGTTCCGGTTGCGCAGGCTGAAACCACCCCATAACTTGGCGCTCCGGGACAGCATTCTCGCCCAGCGCCGGGAGCAGAGACTGGCTCCAGGCCCCGGCGGTGAAGACCAGCCGATCTGCGGCGTACGTGGCCCGCGAGGTGCGCACGGTAACGCTATCTCGCTTAGCCTGCCAGTCGAGCACGGGCTCCCGGGCCCGCACCTCAGCCCCTGCCGCCTGGGCTTGCCACACGTGGCGCACAATGCACCGTTCCGGCACGAGAAACCCGCCATCGGGCTGCCATATCGCCATCATCTCAGGCGGAAAATCAAACCCGGGAAACCGCTGTGTCAGTTCCGCACTTGTAAGCACATCGTGTGCGAGATCGTGCTCCGCGCAAGACTCTATGGAACCCTTGACAACGAACGAATCCGGCGCGCCCGCGTCAATCGAGCCCGTTATGTAGAGTAATTGTTCCCCACCGGCTTGCTCGAGTTCACGCCAAAGCGCATAGGCGCGCGCCAGCAGCGGCACATACGAAGGGTGTTCGAAGTACGTGAGCCGGATGACCCGCGTCACCCCGTGCGACGAACCCATGTCATGGGGAATATCGAATTTCTCCAACCCCAGCACCCGCTCGCCGCGCTGCGCCAAGTGATAGACGGCGGCGCTCCCCATGCCGCCTACACCAACGACAATCGTATCGAATCGCTCCGCCTGCATACGCCGTCTTCCTTACAACTACCGCTTGCTTTGCCTTCAATTGCTTTCGGCTGACACGTGAGTCGGCCCAAGACCCTCACCCAGCTCCCAACGCACTTACTGTCCTCAACTGTCCAAGCACTTTCCCAGCGGAATGAAAGGGGTTGGGCAGCACGTCTGTATTGCCCCGCTAGAGTATAGGTTCTGGGCGAATGGAAGCCATGGGAATTTCCATCAGGTCTTCGCCTAAAACAATGGTGCCGGAATAGACCGCCGCTGCTTCCGCAATCATGCGCTCGCGAATTCCTGGGCGCGTAATTTGCTCGGTGAGGTGAATCAAGACGAGCTTCTCCACTCCGGCCTCCGCTGCCGTGCGCGCCGCGTCGAGGTGGCCGGAACATGACGACGTAATCCGCACATCCGTTTCCACGTCGTTGAGGAAGTGGCACATGTGCACAAGCACGCCCGCACCTTGAGCCAACGCCACAAGCTGTGGATTGGGCGCCGTGTCTCCCGTGACGACAATGCTCCCCTCCGCGCAATTGAAACGATAGGCAACCGACTTGATATAGGGCTGGCAATGCACCATATCCGCCACGCACACGTTCCAGCCCTCTCCCGCGATCTCGGCCCCGCCATAGACCTCCTGTACTTGAGGCGCCGGGCGGTGGCGAGGCAAAGTGCCGCCGCGGTGCTCATAGACGAAGTGGCTTCCCGGGTGCTGCGTGCGCCCAGCCAGGTCGTCCTGAAACACCCCTTCCTCGCCAAACAACAAGTGGGTCATGCGCTCCGTGCCGCCGGGGCCAAATACCTTCAAATCCGGAATCCGACCAACGCCCTGATCCCAGCGGTTGAGGACAAGGTAGCCATAGTCCATGCAATGGTCGTAGTGCAGGTGGGTGAGAAAGAGATGGGTTACCCGTGTAGGAAATACGCCTGCCGCCAAGAGGCGGCGGACCGCTGCGGGCCCACAGTCGAACAGGAGAGCAGCGGCCTCATGTTCTACAAGGAAGCTGGCTCCGGCGCGCTCCAAGGAGGGCGTGGGCGTGCCGGTGCCAAGAAGGATTAGTCTCAGTGGCATGTCAGAATTGCCTCTCTCCACATACTTACAAGGTAGGGCAGAGTATCCGTTCGTTGCTGTTAGGATCGCTATTCCTGCTGGCTGAATGATACCGCGATTAAGCCTGCGCTTGCCCCGCGCAATTAGCGCCATCCCAATCGCCCTTCGCAACTTCCTACGTCAAGTGTGTGCCAAATTACACTGCTGCGCAATGCTACTGCAAAAAAGAATCCGAAAACTACAATAAATTGCGCTGAAACTACGTAAGTCTAGAGGAAGAATGCATATTCTCACTTGACTGCAAGAAATGGGGAATCTATAATTAGAGGAACACCGCTCCCACTTTTTTGCGGTGTAAATTGGTGTTTGGCGCAAGAAGGAGAATTTTACGCCAATGGCAAAGCAGGTAGTTTTAGACGAGGAAGCCCGACGCGCTCTCATGGGCGGCATCGAGAAAGTGGCCGACGCGGTCGAGTCCACGCTCGGTCCCAAGGGGCGCAACGTAGCAC
>VXOZ01000056.1 GCA_009839775.1 Chloroflexota bacterium
ATTATCGAGAACTGCGGGTGCTGCGCGACAACTTCCCCACGGTGCCGGTGATTGCGCTCACGGCTACCGCAACGGAGCGGGTGCGGCAGGACATCCTCGCTCAACTGGGCATGACCCACGCCGCCCGGTTCATCGCCAGCTTCAATCGCCCGAACCTGACGTATCGTGTCAGTCCCAAGCGGCGGAGCTTCGCAGCCCTGGTTGCGCTGCTGCGCGAACTTCGCGACGGCTCCGCCATCATCTATCGCTTTTCGCGGCAGAATACCGAAAAACTTGCCGCCGATCTCTGCGAACGCGGCTTCAACGTCCTGCCGTACCACGCGGGACTGGAAGACAAGGAGCGGCGGGAGACCCAGGAGCAATTTCTGCGGGATGACGTACCGATCATCGTGGCGACCATCGCGTTCGGGATGGGTGTGGACAAGCCCAACGTCCGCTTGGTCGTGCACTACGACCTGCCCAAGACCATCGAGGGCTACTATCAGGAAACCGGCCGCGCCGGACGCGATGGCGCCCCCAGCGAGTGCGTGCTCTTCTACTCTTACGGCGACAAGATAAACCAGGAATACTTCATCAACCAGATAGAGGATGACGCGGAGCGCGCCCACGCCGAAGAAAAGCTTGCGCAGATGGTCGCTTACGGCGAAGCAAGAACCTGCCGCAGAAAGTCCCTGCTCAGCTACTTTGGCGAGAAGTGGCAGGCAGAGAACTGCGGCGCGTGCGACGTATGCCTGTCCGCATCGGAGCAGCAGGACGAACAGGACGCCGCGCATACCTATGACGGCACCGAAATCGCGCAGAAGGTCCTGTCGGCCGTGATACGGACAGGTGAACGCTTTGGGGTCAACCACGTCGTCGACGTGCTGCGCGGCAGCCAAGCGCGACGCGTGCGGCAATTCCGCCACGACACGCTGCCAGTCCACGGCATCGCGCGCGATGTAGCGAAGGACGATCTGCAGGACGTTATCGACCAGCTTAGCGACAAGGGGCTGCTGGCGCGCAGAACGAGCGGCGAGTATCCGACGCTGTGCGTCACGACGAAAGGAAGGGACTTCCTCAAGAAGCGTGAATCTCTGTCACTCGTCCGACAAGCGCCGCCGCAGGCAGACGCAGCCGGGGAACCCGACACCGTTCTCTTTGCAAAACTGCGCGCTCTGCGTCAAGAAATCGCTACAGCGTTGAGGGTGCCGGCGTACGTCGTCTTTTCCGATGAGTCGCTGCGGCAGATGGCCATTTACTTCCCAACCGATCACGAATCACTGCTCCAAATCAAGGGCGTGGGCAATACTAAGCTTGACCAGTTCGGCGACCGGTTCCTCGCCGTGATTCGCGAGCATGCGGCAGAGCGCGGCGTCGGCTCTTCCAACCCATCTACAACGAGCGAACATGCGGCAAACGGTGCATCCTTTGCACAGATCCGCAATTCACATCCGCGCGCCTACGCGCAATGGGAACCGGAGGAGGACGAGCGGCTTGTCAGTCTGTTCCAGGCCGGGCGCTCACTACCGGAGATCGCGTCGGCACTGGGCCGCCGACCGGGTGCAATCGCATCGCGGCTGCGCCAAGCGGGGATCGCTCCCGATTACCATCTGTCGCTCAGCGAAACCGAGACGCGTACCCTGGAATTGGCGCGGCACGGCTTGAGCATGGCGGAGATGGCCGCGCAGCGCGGTCTTTCAGTCGGCACGGTGATTGCGCACCTGGAGCGCATCATTGAGACGGATGAGGTCCTTGACCTGACACACCTGCTCCCGCCAACGGACCGGTACGCGCGCATCATGGACGCTTTTCGCGCTGAGAGTGACGACCTGCTCAAGCCCGTCAAAGAGCGCCTAGGTGACGATTACTCCTACGAGGAATTGCGGCTGGTGCGGCTGCGATTGCGCCAACTCTCGACCAACACTGCCTTGAGTTCTGCTACATTCGACGTTCTTTCAGGTGAGAAAGACCGTGAGTAAGGAAACACAAGACGACTCCTGCCTTCCACTAGGCTGGAAAACAATCGAATCCAAAGTCGCCTACAGCGGCCGCTTCCCAGTGCGGGAGGACCTGCTGGAGGCGGACGTTGACGGCCGGCGCATGCTCTACACCTACCTGGACATTCGGCGGGATGCGGTCGCGGTTTTGGCGCTGACGGACGCTGGCGAGGCTGTGCTGGTGCGGCAGTACCGGCACCCCTTGCGCCGCACCACGCTCGAAGTGCCGGCCGGCGCGCTCGACCCGGGTGAAGACCCCGCCTCCGGGGCGCTGCGCGAGTTGGAGGAAGAGACCGGCTACCGCGCCGGACAGATACGACCGCTGGGCACGTATCATCCCAGCACCCCCTTACTGCCAATGATGATGCGTCTTTACTTTGCCACCGATCTTGACTATCATGCTCCCAAGCCTGACGCATTCGAGATTATTCAGGTTGAACTGGTCCCAGTAGGAGACCTGCTCCAAGAAGTGCTCGACGGCAAGCATCCGGAGGCGACTCTGACGGTAAGCTTGCTCTTTGCCACCCAACGCGGCTGGCTGCCGACGTGAGACTGAGCCGCACGGCTGCGTCATTCCGGCGAACGCCGGAATCCAGGCCACAGGAAAGCTTAGTTGCAATGATAATAGAAAGCCGAGCACTATCGTTCCCGCGAAAAGCCTGCCCCGCGATTTCGATCGGAGGCGGGAATTTAGAGTGCGCGCGGCGAAGATGGATTCCCGCTTTCGCGGGAATGACGGCCAAAAAGCCGACCGCCGTTTACATCTCCTTGCGCAGCCTGCGCAAGATCGTGGTTGTTCCGGTGAAGGCCGCAATCCAGACCAAAGAGTAGCAAGTGATGGGTATGAATTCTGTTCTCCTCATCATTTGTATTATACACTGAACCGAGCCCACTTGCGGTTGAGGA
>VXOZ01000478.1 GCA_009839775.1 Chloroflexota bacterium
CCGTGCTTGGCAAAAACGGTTCGTTGGCGGGCAAGACGGTCGTCGTCACCGCGGGCGGCACGCAGGAGCCGCTGGACCCCGTGCTCTATATCGGCAACCGCTCCAGCGGCAAGATGGGCTTCGCGCTCGCCGAGGCGGCGCGGGACTGCGGCGCGCGGGTGGTCCTCATCAAGGCCGCCACTACCGCGCCGCCGCCTCTGGGCATGACCACGGTGTCGGTCACGACCGCCGCCGAGATGCAGGCCGCAGTCAATGAACACTCCGCCCAAGCAGATGCACTGATAATGGCGGGCGCCGTTGCCGACTACCGCCCGGAGACCGCCCGTGACCAGAAAACGAAACGCACGGGCGATCCGCTTGCCATACGCCTGGTTGAAAACGAGGATATTCTCGCCGGTGTCCCCCGCACGCTGGTGAAGGTGGGCTTTGCCGCCGAAACGGAAGACGTACTTAGGAACGCGGAGAAGAAGCTCACAAGCAAGGGCGCGGACCTTATCTTCGCCAATGACGTCTCCCGGCCCGAGAGCGGCTTTGGCGCCGACACAAACCGGGTTGTGATGCTGAGCAGGGACCACCCCCCCGAACCGCTGCCGCTGATGGCGAAATCTGAGGTCGCCGCGGTGATCCTGCAGCGCGTAGCAGCGCTTGTCCAAGAGCGATCCCACGCGTGATGTCCGGTTCGCAATGGGCGACGTCTGTCATTGCCTGTCAAGGCAAAACGAGCGGCCAGAGAGAGGGCCGCCCCCAATGCCGTCGCATTAAAGTAGCGCGGGGGCTTGTCCCCGCCTGAGTGTGAGCATGAGGTGGATACTCCGGCGATCTCGCATGAGAAGGGCCGGTCTTCGCAAATTGACCGCTCAGCGGCGCAGGTTGCAAACGTGTCCTGAGCACTTCGACAGGCTCAGTGCGAACGGGAAGGGCAGTGCAAACGGAGACTTCTCGCTCGGATGATTATATCCCCCAAGTCTCGCCAAACTCTCCTTGCAGCGTCACCCAGCAGAGCGACTCATGTGAGCCTCGCACGGCGAGGGTCCCCGTGAAGTCCAGCGAAGGTATACTTCCTTGACCTCGCGTGGGGCGCTCAGTATAATGGCGTTATCACCTGCTAGCAGAGTGTCTTAGCTAAGTGCGCGCTAGCAGTTTGTAACGTTTGTAGTATTTGTTCCGACGAATCGGGAGGATTGATACGGATGTCCACTGCGACGAGTACCAAGATTACCCCGCTGGGTGATCGTGTGGTTGTAAAAGCTCTTGAACAAGAAGAAAAGACCCGTGGCGGGATCGTCCTGCCTGATACCGCCAAAGAGAAGCCCCAAGAGGGCGAGGTGGTGGCGGTAGGCGCGGGTCGCACCCTTGACAGCGGCGAGACGGTGTCAGTAGCGGTTGAGCCCGGTCAGCGTATTCTCTTTGCCAAATACGCCGGCACCGAGGTGAAGCTGGGCGACGAAGAGCTTCTGATCCTCAGCGAAAAGGACGTACTGGCGATTCTGGACTAGTCGCTGGCGCGTGATCGCAGCCGAAAAGCGGCAAAGGAAGAACGCTCAGGAGATCGTGCTCGCGGGTACGTTCTACCTATACAGAGAACCGGGGATACAGCGCAATAGTTATCGGAAAAAGCGCTTGCTCCCCGGTTCTTCTTTCTTCACCCTCTTGGAAACCTTTCATAACTTCGGACAATGGGAGAAGAATAATCTCCCTCTCCTTGGGGAGAGGGTCGGGGTGAGGGGAAATCCTGTAAATCCGGATCCTATCCCTCATGAAACTTCCATATAAGCGAGATAAACCACCGAAATGGGGCTAAACTAGAGGAGATTCACCCTCACCCTAGCCCCCTCCAATCGAGGGAGAGGGGACTATCTCGCTGCGGTGAGGGTTTCGCAAGCCTGCCCCGCACTTGATGCGGGGGTCTCCTCTTGCGGTTAGCCGCTCTACTTGTGTATCGTACATACGTGGCGCTTTCCATAAGGTAGTGTCGCACAATAATTGAACCATCTCCGACGTGCTCGTCTGCGCTCGCACGCGTAAGCTGTAGAGAGTGCATCGTGGCGATGGCGGAGAATTCTGCAAATGCTTAAGATTTTGGGAGATAGCCGGTAATGCCACAACAACGCTTGCTACTGGAACCGGAAGCGCGCGAAGCCTTCAAGCGCGGCTTTGACACGATGGCCAACGTGCTCCGGGTCACGCTGGGGCCTAAAGCGCGTACCGTCGCCTTGGAGAGCATGTCCCAGCGCACAGCGCCGCCTGAAATCATGAATGACGGCGCTACCATCGCGCGCCGCATCGTCGAGTTGCCGGACCGCTTTGAAAACATGGGCGCGATGCTCATTCGCCACCTCGCCTGGCACGTCGGCGAGCAGGCCGGCGACGGCACGACCACGACCGCTGTGATTGCGCAGTCCATCCTCGACCAGGCCTACAAAGCCATGGCTGTTGGTTTCAATCCCATGGCGTTGCGCCGAGGCATCGAGCGCGCGGCCAAGGTGATGCTAGACGAGATAAGCGCGCTGACCGTGACCCTCGAAACGCGAGACGAAATCAAACGGCTGGCAAGCGTGGTCTGCCTCGACGATTATATGGGCGCCCTCATCGGCGAAATCGTCGAGACCCTGGGCCGCGACGCCATAATCGTGGTGGAAGAGTCCCGCAGCATGAATCGGGTAGACCGCGAGTACGTGGAAGGCATGCAGTGGGACAAAGGCTACCTCTCGCCCTACTTCATCACTAATCCCGATCGCATGGATTGCACCATCGAGTCGCCGTTCATCCTGGTGACCGACCACCAGCTTAAGCGGGCCGATCAGGTCATTCCGGCGCTGGTTGCGGTGAAGTCGGTCGGCGGCAAGAGCCTGGTCGTATTTGCCAGC
>VXOZ01000234.1 GCA_009839775.1 Chloroflexota bacterium
CGGCATAGAGTCCGGTGGGCAATTCGGACGCGACGCTGGAGAGGTTGAGCGTCGCCATGAGGATCATGAAGCCGGTGAGCGAGATGCCGCGGTCCAAGAAGTAGATGGCGAAGATCGGCAGCAGCGTTCCCCAGCGCACGCCCCAGGCCACTTTCAACAGATAGAACTTCCACACGTTGCGCTCGAGGCTGCGCGTGTATTCAGAATCTGTGCTGCCAACTGCTGCATTGAGCATGCGACTAAGAACCTCGTTTGACATCTCGGCGCCGGCTGTTTGCCAAGACAAGACGGATACCGGCGCGATACGCTTTGGAGCGCACTCATTCACGGAGTTGAGGGTACTCCGCTTATCTTAGTCGCCTAAGCGCGCGGCGGTCTAGAGCGGGTCGTGAGCGTTGCTCTGTGGCGAGGGAGCCGCATTCGCCGACGGGCGCACCGGAGCCGGCGGCGCGGCCATGGCATCCTGCTGCGCCCAGCGGAAGAAGACGATGGCGAGAGGCAGCAGCATGTAGAGACCGCCGCCCATCCACATGATCAGGCCGCCGATGCGCTGGTCGTCCAGCGCGGCGAACGCCGTGCCCTCGCGCGGGAGGAGATACGCAGTGTAGAGCACCTGGCCTGAGACAGTTATCAAGACGCCCACGAGTTTAAGCCCAGCCGTGGCAAAGAAGATATAGAGCAGGCGGCGCGGCGCGGAGAGACGCGCGCGAAACGGCCAGGAGTCGACCACGTTCCACCAGAAGAAGACGCTGGGCCAGAAGAACAGGGTGTGTTCGAGTAGGTGTACAAAGTCGTCATTCACTGCCGCGGAATACAACTGCGGCACGTGCCAGAGCCAGAGGGTGGCCAGAAACAGCCCGAGCGCCACGTGGGAGTGGAGCAGCGTCTGCGTGACGCGGCGCATGACCCGATTGCGCGCGACGGTGACGAAGACCGGCCGCTGCAGGAAGGGCGGCAGACCCCGCAGCACCATCACCACCGGCGCGCCGACGAGCAGTAGGGGCGGCGCGATGAGCATCAGCAGCAGGTGCTGGATCATGTGGACGGTGAAATACTGCCCGGAAAGCGTATCCACAGGCCCGATGAGGGAAATGAGTATCAGTGCGATACCCGAGCCGAATGAGATTCTACGCCACAGTGAAGGGGTGGTCCGGCCAAGCCGTTGCGCTCGCGTTACGCCGATGGCGTAGAAGAGGCTTACCAGACCGCAACTTACCCCAACCGCGAGAGATGTTAGGGCGCTGACCATTACCCTGAGCGGATGCCGAAGAGTACCATGAGCGCGATCAGCAAGAGGATCTCAATGGTGAGACCAAAGAAGAAAAAGCCCGAAAACAGCTTGCTATCATAGCGCAGGTGCATGTAGTACGCGACCACCAAGCCGAACTTCATGCCCGCCAACACCAGCAGCAACGGGATCAGCAGCGCAAAAGGAATGTCCACGTAGTACGTGGCGACTTCCATGACGGTAAGGACGGTGAGGATGATAGCAATGCGGACATAGTGCCCAGTAGTGGCGTGGGCCTCATCGGTGTGGGCAGCTTCCGTGCTCATGCTCTCCTCCTCACAACTGTGCGCGCCGCCTTCAGACTTACGACGGAATCAGATAGATCAAGGTAAAGATGATAATCCAGACAATGTCAACAAAGTGCCAATAGAGGCCGCCTAGCTCCACGTCGAGAGGCTTCACTTTTCCAAAGTAACTAAGCACGAGCAGAGAGACCAGCCAGATTACGCCCACGCCAACGTGCGTGCCGTGGAAGCCGGTGAGCACGTAGAACGTCGTGCCGAAGAGATTGGTCGTGAGCCCCAGGCCGTGGTGCACGAATTCATAGAATTCGAAGACCTGGAAGCCGAGGAAGCCGGTGCCAAGCACCGCCGTCATCAGCAGCCAGAAGCGACCCTTTTTCAACTCGCGCTGCTTGCGTTCTTCGTCCGCGCCGGCTCCCGCCGCTCTTTCGAAACCGGCGAGCGCCAGCACCATCGCCAAGCTGCTCATGAGGAGCACAAACGTGCTTATCGACGTGAGCGGAATGTTGAGAATCTCGTCAGGGTAGGGGCCAACGACACTCTTGCCCCGGTAAACAAGGTAGGTAGTGATCAACGAACCAAAGAAAATACACTCTGAGCCGAGAAAGGCCCACATGAGGATCTTGCGGTGGTTCAAGCCCGTTGTCGTTGGATGCTCTTCATGCGCCTCGTGGGCGAGTGCTGCATCGCTCATTCAGAGATTCTCCTCAGGTTAGCCCTCAATCCGCTTATCTGTATTCCTGTGCGTATATTTTCCCTCACCCCAACCCTCTCCCACGGGGAGAGGGGGCAGGATCGGAACTTCATTAGCTATTCGGAACCGGATTAGCTGTTCGGAACCTCATTAGCTGTAAAGTACGCTTGATCTGTAAGGTTCGCTTGGAACCGGTGCTAGTGTTCATCGGGCGGCGTGGACGCCGGTTCAAGCGACCACGCATAGATCGAAACTATCGTCCACGCCACGCCGAATATCGCGACGAGAATGTGGATCATCAGACCGGCCGCCGCAATCGTCAAACCGGCGCCGACCAACAGCGGCCAGTAGGAGGGATTGGGCATGTGGACCTCATGCTCTTCGTCTTCTTCCGCGTGCTCAGCCACGGAGGTGTCGACTTTGCTCAGCTCCGCCGCGCTGCCGTGGCCCTCGCCATACTTGTCGTACCACACCTGATCGCGGTGAGTGATAGTAGGGATTTCGTCGAAGTTGTGCTCCGGCGGCGGACTGGGAATCGCCCACTCCAGCGTGCGCGCGTCCCACGGGTCGTTGCCGGCGGGCTCGCCCTTCTTGTAACTGACGACGAGGTTATGGAGAAATACCAAGA
>VXOZ01000324.1 GCA_009839775.1 Chloroflexota bacterium
TCCCAAAATCCGAACACCAAGGCGGTGGGGCACAGGCCAAATAGCCCGGTGGCGTTGCGGACATCGGCCTTGTCGAGCACGCGGCCAGCTTCTGAATCGCGGAACTTTACGCCGTCCAGCAAGCTGTCGCGGAACAAGGCATCGGCAACACGGTGCGGTGCCTCAAGGCTGCTCACGACGAATTTCTTGGGTAATGTCTCCTGATCGAAGCGCGTCACCAAGAGCGGGAGCGTCACCCGGTTCGCACGGAGCGCTTCCAGCAGCGCCAGCTCCATTCGGTTGGTCTGTGACTGCACGGAGTCGAGTAGGACGCATTGACGCAGCTCGCCCGTCTTAGGATCGATCCGATCTTCGGTAGCGTACTTCCCACCGTCATAGGTCGGCGGAAATACTTTGTCGCTAGGACCACCGACCGGCTGGTAGCCGGTGATACATCGAAATGCGGCCGCCGTGCCGGCCACCGCATCGGCCAAGGTTTGCAGGTCAAGATTCATCACGTCCTCCGTGGTCTGCACATCGTGGTGCCTGCCATCACGAGATGGGCTCCGCCGATGCGAAGTTGCTGTAATACTGGTTTGGGCGAACTACCCACGCGCCGTAGACCTCTCGAACCCCTCGGGCATGGAGCATGAAGCGATTCAGTGGTATTTGGTGCAGGTCGCGTAAGGAAAGCAAAGAACGCAAGGTTTCCGCGTTGACGCACGGCGTCCAGATCGGCCAGACGAATCTTCTACGGTGGCCAACCTCCTGGAACCCAGTGGTGTGTGCTTTGGTCCCGATCGGCATGCAAGGCATAAGCCGCAGCGCTTCGAACGCTAGGCAATTGGCCACAACCATAGTGCCGGGGCCATCGGCCGTTTTTGACTTACTCGGGTCTCTCCAGCGAAGCGCATAGGGCTGATTCTCAATCGGGTCCCAGCGCAGGCTGTAGTCTTCATCACCGTAGTCCCAACGCTCAAAGAGCGTACGCTTGACCGCGTGATCCGTAACTCTCTGGCGGATCTTCTTGGCGTAATGCAGCATGCCTTGACGACTCGAGTCGCCGCTTCGGACCATCTTAAACGCAGTGCATTGGAAATCCCCATTCCGCTGATCAGGATAGATCTCGGTGCCAAAAGCGGCGAGGAGGTCGACATCGCGACGTTCTGGACTACCATCAGTCCAGTCGTCGAGCACAGCCGCGAAGTCGTCGGCGTGGAAAGGAAATTTGTTGAAGTCCTTGTTGTTTTGCGTGTGGTTCCCGATATCCAGGATTGTGTCAGGTGCGCCAGTCAAGGCGCGAGCCGCAGCAGCGCAAACATCATCTTCATTGTTTCCGCATCCCATCAATACGGGAAGCCAACCTCCGGTCGTGGCTTTCGATCCCATCCGCGCCATATCGCCAGAGCAATCACGTTGATTACCAAGGATCAACAGCGCCCCCACCGCTGCCAGGAATCCCAGCGGGTTGCTGCCGTCCAGTCCGTGGAGCAGCAAGCCCGGATCGTTACTCCTGGGCATTGTGCGTTTCCTCCCACTCGCTGCGCCGCCAATCGGCCAAGCGGAGTAAGGCTTCGAGCCACGCCAATCCCCACCAGCCGTAGCGTCGCGTCAGGCGCCAGTAGCGGTCTGCAATGCCGGAATCCAGACGTTCGAGGCCGGTCGAACCGGACCAGCGCAGAAGATGACCCTGAAGGTCGAACGCGACCTGCGGGGCGTCCTCATCGTCCACGACAGGCGCAAACGGGCGGCAATACCCGTGATGGCTGGCTACGAGATGCAACACCAAGTCGCAGAGGTCTTTCTCTTGGAAGAGTATCGCCGGCACCGACTCGGCCAAGCGCACCGACAGCAGCTCATGCCTGCCGGCCTCGGGGTATCCAGCAGACTCGCGGGCACGGCGGCGGGCGGCACGCGTCTTCGGCATGAGCGCAGACTTGGCCAGGGGCTCGCCCGCCAGCCATACCGACCCACCGCGCAGCAGGGCCTGGAAGCGGGGATCGGCCTTACCAACATCATGCAGCAGTCCGGCGCGGGCGACGGCTTCGACCAGGCGGTCCGGCAGTCCGCATCCGATGGCATGTTGCCGCGCCAACGCTTCCACACCCGGCAGGTGGGCTTGAAGCGGCACGGGCCTGCCGTCAGGGTACGCGGTGCCGGATGCCGACACGTCGTCCTCGTCACTGAAGGCATCGTCGTCGGCGACCAAATTCGTTATGAGGCGACGGCCGACCAGCACCAGAAATTCTGCACCGATGACATGGCATTCGCGTTGCAGTCTGCCTCTGCCGTGAAACTCCCGTGCAAGCTCCCCGGCAGCTTTCGCCAGCCAATCCCATCCGTCCGGCGGCACGGATGCCGCCAGCGAGTCGAGGAGATTGCGCAGATTTTCGGCGACTTCGTCCGGCTCCTGCTCATAGCGTTGTTCGAGATCCGCGAGCAGCGCCAGTCCGGCTGTCTTGGCGGGTATGGCTTCCGGCCACGCCGAGACGAGAGCCTTGTGCAACCGCAGGATCGGCTTGGCGCGCGCGATGCGGTGCGCACGGTCAGCGACATCCAACAAAACCGGATCCGCATCTTGATCGACAACGAGATCACCGAGTTCGCTCCAGCGACCCGGATGGTTCGTCGGAATCACGATCACGTCGCCGGGGCGAAAATCGCTTGGCTCCGAGGCGATGTCGCCGTGTCCGGTCTGCCTGCCGAGCCAGCGGATGACTGATCGGTTCGCCTGCTTGCCGTTTACGTGCCGGATTGCGGTCTTACTTTCTTTTGCTTCTTCGGCACTCGCATCGTCTTCCTGCTCACCGGCATATGCTATGTCGGGACTGCGGTCTTCCGCTTCGCCGTCTCCAGCCAGCCAGCGTTT
>VXOZ01000437.1 GCA_009839775.1 Chloroflexota bacterium
ATCATTGCTTCCATCTACGAACTGGTAGTTCTCATGTTGGGCGCGTTGTCTGCCATCCACAGGGTAGCTCTTCGTCCACCGCGCGAATTGCCAGCCGCGGCCGACTTGCTCCTTATTTTCCATTTCATCGAGGCGCAGCCAGGCGTGGGTCGGTTGCGGATAGAGCGCCCAGTCATCCCCGTCCAATGGCTCTTCGTAATTCGCGGCGCGAAAGTGCGCAAAGAGCGCCTCTTTGAGCTCGCGCTTCACCTCGGCTAGACCCGGCTCGTGGGCATGATTCACTAACTCGTTGCCTGCGTCGCGGTAGTTGAGCAGGATTTCCAGGCGGTCCGGCGCACAGTAGATATACTTCCACTCCTCATTCATAGCGCAGTACATGCCGTGGTTCTTCTCTTTGATCTGTCCGAGGAGATACGGTCTGCTCGAGGAGCTTCCGCTTTGGGCCGCTTCCAGAAGCGACATGCCGTCGAACTCCGGCTGATCGGGTTGCACTCCCGCAGCGGACAGAAGAGTCGGCGTAACGTCCTGCAGACCCACCAGATGCTCGCGCACAGCTCCCTCCGGCAGTGTGCCCGGCCACGAAAGAATGTATGGGATATGACACGCTGGCTCGTGGTAGTCCCGCTTGCCAAACGCAAAGTGATCGCCCAGGAATTCGCCGTGGTCGGCGACAAACATAATCAACGTATTTTCTCGCTGTTTCGTAGCATCCAGTGCAGCAAGTATTTCGCCGACCCAGCTATCCACAAACGAAACACATGCGAAGTAATACGCCTTCATCGTGCGCAGCAGGTTATCGTCCGGGAAGAGGTCCATCCACTTGCTGCGGTTCTGGCTGCGCTGAAACCACGTATGCCATGCTATTTCATTCTCGCAGCGGACCGGTAAAGGCATGTCCGTGCTGCGATAGAGACGATGCCAGGGCGACGGCGGATCGAACGGCGGATGGGGCTTAATGAACGACGTCCAACAGAAGAACGGCGCGTTTTCAGTGGCACGTTCTTCGATGAAGTCTATGGTTCGTTGTGCCGTCCACGCCGTGGTATGGAGGCGCTCCGGCAGTTGCGAGATCTGGGGGACGTAATACAGTTCGTGCCTGATACCGTGGGGTTCTTCCACGTGGCCGTATCCGGCCGCGAGCACGTCTTGTAGGAACTCATCGTCCTGCACCCGGCGAGGGACTTCCTCGCTCAGCCACATGCGGTCAAATCCGTGATGCTCGCGTACTGGCGAGAAGTGCATCTTGCCGATCGCCTGCGTGAAATAGCCTTCCGCACGCAACTGAGTCATCACCGTTGGATGACCTGCAGGTAGTGCATATCCATTGTCGAAGATGCCCGTGCGGTGCGGCAGTTGCCCGGTCATGCAAATGGCGCGCGCCGAAACGCAGACCGGTGATTCTGTGTATCCATAGGCAAAACGCACGCCCTCCGCGCACAGGCGGTCAAGATTGGGAGTCTGAATAACGTCATTGCCGGCGGCGCGGAGCGCATCAAAGCGCAATTGGTCGCACATTATCAATAAGAGATTTGGTCGAGAACTAGACATCATCCCTCTTCTCTGCTAGAGCAAAAGCTCGGATCAATTTCCGTGGTTGCCGCATAATCTCCACACAAGTAAGCCCGCACGTATGGTCTCCCTCCCTACGCCTCGCTTGCGCACAGATCCGCCTTAGCCGGAATTGATCCCCACCAGCACGGGGATTTGTCAGTCAGCGCCGGCCTATGCTACCCTTCAATTCGCTGTCTTTTGGCAGGAAGTTGCGGCTTGTCGCAGTCATATTCCTGAGAAGTCCCGGACGCACTGCAACGGGTTCAAGGTTTACAGTGGACCCCCGGAAGTGCTTCTCATTTAATTTGCATCCTGTCTGGGCATCAGTATAATAGACCGAAGTGCATACCGACACGAATTGGCACTCTTTAGTCGGCATCGAGCCGCTGATTTCAGGCGCAGCTTGTTCTCTCGAGAAAGCACCGCTTCGTGGCAGACCGGACATTTAAAAGACGGCAATACATTGGTTACCCTGGCGCCGCGCCAGGGAGTTTAATGTCCATATCTACCCCTATAGCGAGTTTATCTGTGGCTACCATCCTTGGCTCCGATGGGTCTTTGCACATGCCTCCAAGTAACGCTTGCCGTGACCGGGGAGAGTGTGCATGACCCCGCGTACGCTGCGCATTACCATTGGTGCGCTTGTTGTTATCCTTGGCCTGCTCATTATTGGAGCTCTCACTTGGGTGACTCAGGCCGCCGACGGCCCGAAGCAGCCGATTGAGTTTATGCACACCGTGCACGTGGAGCAGAACGACATTGACTGCGTCTTCTGTCACCGCAATGTAGAAACCGGCGCGGAGGCTACGATTCCGGCAATTGAACAGTGCATGATGTGTCACCAGATCGTAAATAATGAAAACCCGAAGGTGACGAACCCCTTGCACCAAGCCGAAATCGCCAAGCTGGTGGCACATTGGGAGAACAAAGAGCCTATCGACTGGGTGCGCGTGCACGTGATGCCGGACCACGTGCGTTTTGTGCATGCTGCCCATATCAAAGCAGGATTTGATTGCGCGACCTGTCACGGTGACGTGGGCTCAATGGAGCGGGTGAAACAGGTGCGTTCGCTCAATATGGGCGACTGCGTAGCCTGTCACCGGGAAAACAACGCGCCCACTGACTGCACGATCTGTCATCGCTAGAGGAGAACTATGCGACGACGCGATGTCCTGAAATTAGCCGGTACATCGGGCCTGGGAATGGGCGCTGCGGTTGCCTTTGCCGGCTGCGTCACCCAGGATCGCGAGTTCCACCTTCAGATTCCGGGGGAAATACCGGAAGA
>VXOZ01000380.1 GCA_009839775.1 Chloroflexota bacterium
GTGCAAATACCATCGGAGTCCTTGCCGCCGGAGGGACATGAGGCCGCCGCGCAAGAATTCGTTGCCGACGCATTTCGTGAAGCTGGTGCCGAGGTGGACGTCTTTGATCCCATCGACGTGCCCGGGCTCACCGAGCATCCCGTCTACCATCCCGTCTGGGGCGACATGGACCGCAACCTGGAGAACCGCCCCTGTGTGGTCGGCGTCTTTCGCGGCACCGGCGGCGGCAAGTCCATTCTTATGTCTAGTCATATCGACACCGTTGGCGCGGACGATCCGGCGCTCTGGACCGAGGCTGGACCCTTCAGCGCCGCCATTATTGACGGCAAGATGTACGGCCGCGGCACCTACGACACCAAGGCCGGCATCGCCACCGCCCTCTTTGCCGTCCGCTGCCTGCGCGAACTCGGCCTGCCGCTCAAAGGCGACGTAATCGTCGAGAGCGTTTCAGATGAAGAATTCGGCGGCTCTCATGGCACCCTGGCGTGTCGGCTCAAGGGCTACAACGCCGATATCGCCATAAACTGCGAACCGACAAACATGCACGTCGCGGCGGCCACCCGCGGCGGCGGCCAGTGGAAGATCACCGTGCAGGGCGAAGCGGGCATGGCCCTGGGCGGCGTCGAGCGCGTGAGTTCGTCATACAAGATCGCCTGGGTCATCGAGGCGCTGCGCCAGTACAACCTGAAGCGCAATGCCGAGATCCCCACGCCGCCGCTCTATGCCCATGAACCCGGCTTGCCGCTCTATGTCTCACAGATTGGCGGCGGCGGCGACACGTTTGCCGAAGACCAGGGCGCCGCGCCGCCCTCCTGCTACGCCAACATGTGGTGTGAGGTCTACGCCGGTACGACCGTGGAAGAGCACATGCATGAGATAAAGACGTTCGTGAACAGCTATTTGGACGGCATTGAGGGTTTCGACGGCGAGTATCCGGAGTACGAATTGGAGTTGCGTTTCCTGCCGGGCAGCGAGACCAGCACCGAGCATCCCATCTTTGCGCATCTCGAGGACGCGTACCAATCGGCTGAGCGGGAGTATCTTGTCCAAGGCGCCCCGTTTGCTTCCGACGGGTACGTCTTCAACCTGCACAGCCCCACGCCGGTTGTAACCGTCGGCGTCGGCGGCGATAACGCCCACGCACCCAACGAGTATATCTACGTGCAAGACCTGATCGACCTCACCCGCATCTTCGCGCGCACGATGGTCTCCTGGTGCGGCTAGAAGGGTGTGTGGAAGAAGTATCCGTTCGTCCTGAGCTTGTCGAAGGATGAACGGATGCTGGCTTTCGGTAAAGGGACGATCCATCTTCATTTCATGGACATTGCCCTCGTCGAACCAAGAACTCAAATCAATTCAGAGTTTGCCGTACCTCCCTTAGAAAGGATTCGCCATGCGGCAACCCCACATCCTGCTCATTACGTCCGATCAGCATCGCGGTGACTGCCTGGGCATCAACAGCCATCCTGTGGTCAGCGCGCCCAATCTCGACTACCTCGCCGCCTCCGGCACGAACTTTCCCTGCGCCTACGTGGAAGGACCCTCGTGCATAGCCGCGCGCCGCACGATTCTTTCCGGCCAGAAGCCGGTGACCCACGGCATGGTGACGTATTGGGACGGCGTGCCTTGGGAGATCGAGCACACGCTGCCGGGCGAGCTGGGCAAAGCGGGCTATCAGACGCAACTCGTGGGCAAGCTGCACATGCATCCGCCCCGCAAGCGCTACGGTTTCGACCACGTGCTCTGGGCCGATTCGCCCTGGGGCGAGAACGATTACACGAGTTGGCTGCAAGACAACGGTATCCAGTCCGTCTCGCCTGGCGTTGCCCACGGCCAAGACATGAACTCGTGGGTCGCGCGCCCTTCCCATCTGCCGGAAGCGCTGGAGCACACCACGTGGTGCACCGACCAAGCTATGCGTCTCTTGGACCGCCGCGATCCCTCGGCGCCTTTCTTTCTGTATGTGTCGTATTTTGCGCCCCATCCGCCGCTCACGCCGCCGCAGTTCTACTATGACCGCTACTTAGGGCTGGAGACGCCGGAGCCGGTGGTCGGCGACTGGGCGGACCAGTACGACGGCCCGGTGCCGGGGCTTGATCCCAACGCCCCGCGCGGTTCGTGGGAACCGGAGGCTATGCACCGCTGCCGAGCGGGGTACTACGGGTTGATCAACTTTCTCGACGACCAGGTGGCACGCCTGCTCCAGCACGTCCGCAAGCTTGGCCTGCTGCAGGATACATTCATCCTCTACACTTCCGACCACGGCGAGATGCTGGGCGACCACCACCTCTTCCGCAAGACCTTCGCTTACGAGGGTTCCGCGCGCGTCCCCTTCTTCCTCAATGCGCCGGGCTGGCTCGTGGCCGAAAACGGCACTAGTAGCGATCGCGTCGTGGGACTGCAAGACGTCATGCCCACGTTGCTCGACGCGGCAGGGGCAGATATTCCCGATACGGTCGATGGCGCGAGCCTGTTGCCCCTCATGCGCGGTGACGACAACGCCTGGCGCGATTATCTGCACGGCGAGCACCTGGGCACCTATCGTCCCGAAGACGCCATGCAGTACCTCACCGACGGCAAGGAGAAGTACATCTGGTACACGGTGACCGGCGAGGAGCAACTCTTCAACCTGGTGGACGACCCACAGGAGTGCCGCAACCTCGCCCCCGATCCAAGCGGTGAAGAGCGTCTGGCATTCTGGCGCGCGCGCATGATCCAAGAACTCACGGGCCGCAACGAAAACTACACCGACGGCTCATCCCTCATCTCCGGCCCACGCCCCAACGCCTTCCAACCCGACGAATAAGCTGAGGCGAAAGGGCTAGCACGGCATA
>VXOZ01000042.1:0-1002 GCA_009839775.1 Chloroflexota bacterium
ATCTTATCAAATCTGCACCGCATCTGTCTCGTGCCCGCCGCATTTAGATCACTATCCAGGAACTAGGAGAAAGTAAATGACTGGGATTGAGTTGGCCGGATTGGGCGGCATCACCGTCGGTGTACGCATTATTGTCTCCGCGCTCAAGCAAGCGGGACTGCCCAAACGGTTTGCCCCAATTACGGCTGTTGCGCTCGGCGCGATTGCCGGCAGCGTCGGCGGCAACGTGACCGGTGCGGACTGGTACACGAGCCTGGTGCTGGGCATATTGGCCGGCGGCGCAGCCGTCGGCCTCTACGAGATCGGCCGCCAAGCGACTAAGCACCGGCCGGAATAGTCACTGTAAGCCCGGCCAATGCGCTCTCGCCAGGCCTATGCACGAGCCTGACAACAAGCTGTCGCGGGAGTCGTCTGCAATAGAGCGTGTGTGAAGACCGTCCTTGGGACGGTCTTCACACATAGAGCGGATAGTCATACTCACTGAACACCACTCTATTGCAGCAATGCTGCGGCGGCACTTGCCAAAGTCAGACATTCATGATACTATCCAACCGGTTATAATGACTAGTTGGATAGTATCATGAAGAAAATCCAAGCCACCGAGGCCAAGGCACGTCTCGCGGACCTGCTGCGCACGGTCGAGCGCGGCGAGACGATCGCTATCACCCGCCACGGCAAGACGATAGCCCATCTGGTACCGGCTCACGTGCAAGCAAGCGACTCCCGCAAGCAGGCGGTAGAGCACTTCCGGCAGCGCCGCGCGGGGTGGTGCCGCGTCGCCATGACGACGGAAGAGATATTGGCTGCGCGCCACGAGGGTCATCGCTCTTGAGTGTGCTGATTCTCGATACGTCTGTCGCCGCGGCATGGCTCTTCAACGACGAGACCGAGCCACGCGCGGATGCAGCCCTCGCGCGCCTCGCGGAAGATGGCGCATTCGTGCCGCAACTCTGGCACTTGGAGATCCGCAATGTGTTGCTCGTCGCGGAGCGGCGGGGACGA
>VXOZ01000042.1:1012-2832 GCA_009839775.1 Chloroflexota bacterium
GGGGGGGGGACTTGTCGCAGCGGTTCAGGCAAAGGGGTTTTTGGACGCGCTGAGTGAACTGCCCATCCGAACCGACACGACGCCGGACCTCGCGGTTGCTTTCGCGCTGGCTCGCGCGCACAGCCTCTCCTTCTACGATGCGCTCTATCTCGAACTGGCGCAACGACGCGATGGGACACTCGCCACTCTGGATACTGTTCTTGCACGCGCTGCGGCAGCCGCAGGTCTGTCGCTTTCTGTGAAGTAGCTACTATCGTTCGCGCCGCAGTAGATGGGTGTGGCTCCCACTCGTTACGGAAGTACCTAGATTCAAACGGGCACAACGCAGCGGCCAGCTCTTAGAGAAAACCTGACCTTCAAGCGAAGACCGCCCCAACGGACGATCTTCGCCCCCATGCCGTCAGGTACGTGGCAAAGCAAGGCCACGTTCGCTGTCGGACAAGCACTGCGATACCGCTAGTCGTATAACCATTTGCTTGCTATCATGCAATCACACATGTCCCTTGCGCCTCCTGCGAGAAGGCGTACACCGCAAGACTACAACCGAGAGAGTTCTGCTATGACACGTCGTGAATGGATTTCCCTGGCATTGCTCGGCGCTCAGGTCTTGCTGATCGCAAGCTGCGGCGGCGATGATGACGACTCGCCCGCAGACGACACGCCGTCCCGAAGGGTGGGCACCGGCAGCGATGCTGTCAAGGAGACCCAGCCTATCACATTGGCAGTCCTCGACAATGAGGAGACAATTCGCGATGCCGAGGAGGTCTTAAGGGAGTGGGAGAGAGACAACATCCCCGGCGTGCCGGAGGGGGCGGTCTTGCAGCACGTCACCATGCCGGTTCCTGCCGGAGACAATTACGCTGACCGAGCCACGATCGGCGTCCGTGACTTTCTCGCTGCCGGCGACGCGGGAGGTGTTATCCCCGACGTGGTCTGGCTGCCTTTCTTTGTGGACATCATGGATCTCTGCATGATGCGGGCTTTGGGTCCGCTGGACCGCTGGCTGCAAGCAGATAAACACGAACCTTTGGAGGATTTCGTGGCAGAAGCTCGCAGCCTAGTGCGTGTTCGCGGTGAGACCCAAGCGCTGCCGGTACAGATAGCTCCGGCGATTCTCGAACACAACGCCATACGGTTCCGGCGCGCAGAGCTCGCGGCGCCAACACACGAATGGACGTGGGATGACTTTATCGCGGCGGCAGGGCAACTCACCGTGGATACCGACAGTGACGGCGCCACGAACCGGTGGGGCTTTGCCTCGGCCGGATGGTATCCGGACTGGCTGCATCTCCTAATGCAGGAAGGCGGCGTAGGCGTTGACCTCAATTCCGACAAGATCGACATGAACGAGCCGGCCGCGTTTCGCGCGCTAAACGCCTGGGATGAATTGGGCCGGGTACACGGTATCCTGCCCCACGGGCCCGACGTAACGCTAGAACGGTTAGAGGCCCTGAACGACTTCTATGAAAGAGGCATGCACTTTTCGCCGTTCTTCGGGCACACCTGGGAACCCTTTGGGCCCGTGACCCCGCTGCCACAGGGCACCTCGGACACCACGCCCGTAGGTCTCGTGGAAGCCCTGGGCATGCCGCCTACCGCGCAGTATGAGAAGTCTTATGCAGCCTTGGTAGCATTGGCACTCTGGCTTGGCGAACGCCGGGTGCTACCGACCACGACCGTGGGCTGGCAATTCGTTGAGCGCCCGGACGGCGATCACTTCGATCTGGTCTTCCCCGAGCCGGTGAAAGCGACGGCTCTGGAGTCCATGGCCAGAGCGAAAGCCTCCCACGTGGCCAGCGGCTGGAAGATCAATCAATGGC
>VXOZ01000228.1 GCA_009839775.1 Chloroflexota bacterium
ACACGCCGACAACCACCTTCGCTACGTTCCCGTTCCCAGTCGATCTCTCGCCGCAGGTGCCGGCCACTGAGTATGCGTCCGACCCGCGTGCTGTCGCCATCGCTGGGGAGGCTCGACGCCTCGTAGAGTTCCGTGACCGCTGGCTCAACCCGCCCGAGTGGGTCGAATGGCTCGACGAAACCGTTCCCGGTTATCCGAAGCGCCCCGTTCCTCGCGACGACGAGGCAGCTAACTCTCTCGACGAGCGCACCCTGACGAACCTCTACAACACCCGCCCGCAGTGGCTGGCTGACGCTCACGAGGCCCTCGACGCAGCTGTCGCCGCTGCGTACGGATGGCCAACCGACATCTCCGACGACGACATTCTCCGTGAGCTCCTGGCGCTCAACGGCGGCAGCTAGCCAAGCCGCGGCCACCGTCAGATATCTGAGCGAGGTCTTGAACGCCGGTGCGGTATCTCATGACGAGGTAATCCGGCTCGAAGCGACAGTGGCCCATTTCGGCGACTGAACCAATACAAGCAGCTGTCATCGGATGCGGACCGTTGCCTCCCGGTGGCTACTACGCGGGACAGAGGCCCTAGAAGGCGGTTGAGGTGAGCAAGCTGCCGGTCGAGCACCAAGAGGGTCGGTGAACGATTGACCTACTTGGCGACTCGCCGTGTGAGCGCCCGTCGCTATTGACGATCTGCTCGGGCAGTCACCGGCATCGAGCCTTCAGAGCCCCCAACGACTAGTCGGAAGCCTCCAGATCGCTACTCGTATAGGGGCTTCGCGGCAGGAGCAGATCCGGTCTGAGAGACATGGGATCAAGGACCACTGACTCGCGTGGTGCCTCGCGCCGGCACGCCGTACTAGTGGCCTCATCTTGCTAGAACGATTTAAATACATGTATTCTTATCTTATGGGCCGGCGACCACTTACGGCAGACGAACGCGCCTTCGGTACAGAGGTCGGCCGCGTGATTGCAGAGCAGAGAGAGAAGAGAGGGATGTCTCAACAGGCTTTGGCAGAACATGCTCGTCTCAGTGTCGACGGCCTCCGCAAGCTGGAGACAGGACGAGTTCCTGATCCCGGTTTTCGGACGGTGCTTCGCCTCGCGCGTCAACTTGATGTGACGCTGGACAAGCTGGTTGAGCAGGTGACGTCGCGGAGAGTCCGTTGAGCGGGCAAGACTGCAGCGCCATGCTGCTTGACGCGGGTCCAGTGGTGAAGCTTGACGGTCTTGGAGAGGTTCGGTCGGTTCGGTGGGGCCACCCCTGGCAGTTCGACACCCCCGCTTATTGGGTATCCCAGGCGGAGATGTTTCAGTCCGTCGATAACTATCGAATCGGGTCGAACTTGGCCGAGGAGGTCGCGGCGTGCATTCTTGGTGGTTACGGGCTGCCGGCTCTCGTTGGTGTGCGGGCTTTCGAGGCGGTCCGTGATGCTGGGCTCCTCAACCGAAACCGTTCCGTGACGGCTCTCGAACTCGAACGGGTGCTTAGGGCACCGCTACTGATTGGTGATCGACGGGTGCGCTATCGGTTTCCCCGACAGCGAGCCCAAAGGGTGGCTGCGGCACTGGATCGCTTGCGCAGCGAGCACCCGCCGGCGCATGGAGTCCAGTTGCGGGATTGGCTGCTGCGATTGCCGGGAGTTGGTCCGAAGACTGCGAGCTGGATCGCGCGCAATCACACTGGCACTGACGACGTTGCCATCATTGATGTCCACGTGCTGCGCGCTGGCCAGCGCGCCGGGGTGTTTGATCCTTCGTGGACCGCGGCGCGTGACTACTCCCGATGCGAGGCCTTGTTCGTCGCGTGGGCGCGAATCGGCGGCGTGCGCACCTCTGTGATCGATGCGTGCATCTGGAGCCAACTCTCGAGAAATGGCTCGATTCGCCCGTCGTCAACCGCATGACGTAGGGAGGCCCCTGTACCGTGCTGGACCGAAGTCGCGGCAAAATGCTGAGGAGGGACCATGAGCGGTGGCGATTCTTCGTCGAGTACACGGACTCGAGCATCGGGAGAATTCGGAGGTGGTCCGGATTGCCGCGACTTGGCCTTCTCGACGACCCTTGCATCCCCGAGTCCCGACGAGGTCGACGCACTTAAGGTGGGCGAGATCCTCGGTGTCGACCTCGTAGATGAAGGTGGTGTCACCATCGTCGGCGTGTTGGGGAGCGGAGGGGTGTTGATCGGTTCGGTTGTGTCGGGTCGGTTGGCAGACCTGCGGACATGCCTCCAGCAGGGATTCAGATTTGGTGCAGAAATCCAATCGGTTGTTGGTGGCGTCGTCAGGGTCCGGATATCAGCTCGCGAATGAAGATTCTGGGCGGTTCCTACCAGGAGACTTGTGAGGTACCTGGATCCGACGTCGTCGTGGGATCCGGGCTACGAGCTGCGGGCGCTATCGCGGAAGTGGCGATGCCGACATTGCACACCGCAGTTGACGGCATATTCCAAGTCGAGGTCGAATTGGCCGCGGGAGGCCTTCACGTTGAACTCAGTTGGGTTGAACGCGACAAGCCCGTCGGGTTCCACTACTTCACGCCGATTTCTAGGCCGACAATCAGCGGGCCCCAGGCGGTCGCCGATGCGCTTCATGTAGAGGGCGATGTCGTGCTGGCCTTTGGAATGGTCGAATGTGGCGAGCGCGCGGTGGATTGCCGCAGACTTGTGATCGACCCACAGCGGCCTCAAGACTCGAGCAGGCTCGACTTGGGCCCCTATCGCCATGAACAGCTTGCTCTGGTCTGCAATTCAAGCGAGATAAGGGCGCTAGGTAGTGGTGTCGGTGGCGTCCCGGATTTGGTGTAACAGCGGGTGGGGCGTAGGTTCGGGTGGTC
>VXOZ01000456.1 GCA_009839775.1 Chloroflexota bacterium
CATCGCCGCAGCGGATTGAGGGGGTTGCTGGCACTGTCCTTGATCGTGCGCTGCGTCCACAGGTGGCACACTTGCGGGCTACGGGGGAGAAGTCATCTGCGGGCGGGACGCCCGCGCTCCCGGCGAGATGCAAACCTGCGCTACCGGAAATGTAAGGCACTGAGAGTGCCATGTTCCTTGCCAAGAGAGCTAATGCGGCAACATTGCGATATATCGTGCCCCTACCGGTCGGCTATCCTACCAATATCCTCTTTCGATCAAATCACATAAAAGAGGGGCGAACCGCCTCGCGACGTTGAACCGGACGGAAGTCCTAAGAATTCTTGCCTTCAAGGAGGATTGCCATGGCCACTACAGACGAATTGCGGGAGAGCGTCCGCCAGAGCTTTCCAGAGTTAGCCGAGATTGCGGATGAAACGCTGCGGGAAAAAGTGGTAGAAGCGTGGGCCTTTGCCTTGTCCGAGACCGAGTTCACCGCCATCGAGCAGATTCGCGCTTCCGGCAATCCGACCACGCCCGCCATGAAGGTGGGCACCCAAGCGGAACATCTGCGCGGCGTCGCGCGCATCGCGTTAGCCATGGCCGATTCCTTGCAGCAGGTGGTGGGTTCGCTGGACATCGACCGCGACCTGCTCTGCGCTGCCGCGCTCTGCCACGATCTCGGCAAGCCGTTCGAGTTCAGCCCCGCCAACCAAGCCCGTTGGCAGGCCGATCCCCGCAAAGTCGGCTACCCGTCGGTACGCCATCCGGCCTATGGCGTTTACGTGGCTATGACGGTGGGACTGCCAGAGGCCATCGTGCACACGGCCGGGGCCCACTCCGCCGAGGGTGAGAACGTGGAGCGCAGCCTGGAAACCACCATCGTCCACCTGGCCGACCACGCGTATTGGACGATCCTGCGGCGCGCAGGCGCACTGGAAGATGAATAGCAGGGCGAGCGGCCAAGAGGCAGGGCCCACGCCAGTCTTCTATAGACCTAACGTGTAGGGGCACGATATATCGTGCCCCTACCACGGTGTCGGTGCCTCTGTCCGAGGCATGCCGTCTAAGGACGCTTCAGATCTTGCGCGTGCACGCAAAGGCATTTAGGCTACTATATCCATAACGTGAACCAACCTGTTCAATGTCGCTAAGAGTTCAAGGAAGGAACAGACCCGATGACAAACATGGCGCAACGTACTTTGCCCCAGCGACTGTTGCTCGGCCCGGGACCCGCCAACGTGCACCCGCAGATCATGGCGGCGCTCCAGCAGCCCGTGCTCGGCCATCTGGACCCGGTGTTCCAGGAGATTCTCGTGGAGACCGCCGGGCAGTTGCGACGGCTCTTCGGCACGGAGAACGAGGTGACGCTGGCAGTCACCGGCACCGGTTTTTCCGGCATGGAGTCGTGCCTGGCAAATCTCATCGAGCCGGGAGACACGATGCTCGTCGGCGTGAACGGCTTCTTCGGCACGCGCATGGTTGATTTCGCCAAGCGCTTTGGCGCCGAGGTCGTGGAGGTCAACGGCGAATGGGGCCGGCCGCTCGCGGTGGAGGACATAGATAACGCGCTGCACGCGAATCCGGGCGTAAAGATCGTCGGCATCGTGCACGGCGAAACGTCCACCGGCGTGCGCCAGCCTATTCCGGAGATCGCGAACGTCGCCCACGCCTACGGCGCGCTGGTGCTCATGGATGCCGTGACCTCGCTGGGCGGTCTGCCGGTGATGGTCGACGAGTGGGGCGTGGATGCGGCGTATAGCGCCAGCCAGAAGTGCGTTGGCACGATATCGGGTCTCGCGCCGCTCACGTTCAGCGCCCGCGCCCGCGAACGCATTGCGCAGCGCCAGGGGCCGCTGCCGACGTGGTACCACGATATCGAGGCGTTGCACCAGTACTGGTCGGCACAAGGGTTTTATCACCACACGTGCTCCAGCACACTGGTCTACGGCCTGAAAGCCGCCCTCGACCTCATGGACGAGGAAGGCATCGACAACCGCTTCGCCCGCCACCAGCGCTGCGGCGATGCGCTGAAGAACGGTCTGGAAGCCATGGGGCTCTCGCTTGTCGCGGCCGCGGGCCATCGCCTGCCCATGCTGACGACGGTCAGAATACCGGAAGGCGTGGAAGACCTGGACGTGCGCAAAGCCCTTTTGGCCGAGCACGGCATTGAGATCGCCGGCGGCCTGGGCCCGTTGATGGGCCAGATCTGGCGCATCGGCCTGATGGGCTACGCGGCCCGACCTGAAAACGTGCGCACCCTCCTGGACGCCTTCGCGCAGATCCTCACCGCCCAAGGTTGCAATGTGGATGGTGACGCCGGCCTGGCCGCCGCCGAGGCGGTTCTTTCCCGCTAGCGAGGCGAGAGGATACAGCAACCGGAGAGTGAGGACAGCAAGAGGGCGCAGCATACAGAATAGGGAAAAGGAAAGACAGGGTGGGTCGTACGACCCACCCTGTCTCTTTTGCTGCATTAAAGAGCAAAGGAAGGGGTCCGATTAGGTACCCAACTCCTCCAATACGCCGTTGAGCAACTTCACAGCCTGCGGGAGGGCCTCCTGCACGGTGAGTTCCTGATTATTCAGGGCGTCCCACACCGGCTTGGTGGCTTCGTTACCCGCGGACGTGTGGATCCACGGGTATGGGCCGGACGTGTCTGCGATCGTCTCGATGTCCTTCAACACCGGACGATCGGCCACGATCTTCTGCCACGGCTCACTCTGGTAGAACTCCTTGCGACCGGCGTTCCGGGAGAGGATGCCGGCGAAGTACTTCTCCAGGGTAGCTTCACTGTTCACCCAGGCAATCCACGACCAGGCGAGGTCGGGATCCGGCGAGACG
>VXOZ01000068.1 GCA_009839775.1 Chloroflexota bacterium
GCATCTCGTGTCTTGAGACTGCCTTTTCGCAGGTATATCAGCTAGCGCATGCAGGCAAAATCACGCTGCAGACTCTCGTGCGCAAACTGACCTTGGAACCTTCACGGGTGTTTGGCCTGCCCACGGGCACGCTTTCCCCCGGAGCACCGGCAGATTTAGCCCTTCTTGACCTCGAAGGTACATGGGCTGTTGATCCGAACACGTTTGCGTCGAAAGGCAAGAACACGCCCATTGCCGGGACGACACTCCCTGGGAAGGTGGCGATGACGTTTGTAGGCGGCCGGCCGGTATATGTCGCGAAAGACTATGCTGAAAGAGGTGCAACACAGACGTGACGGACGTACCCAACCATCCCCATGCCCTGCTCGCCCTGGAAGACGGCAAAGTCTTCTTTGGCCGGGCGTTTGGGTCAGCCAAGGACGCCGCCGGTGAACTGTGCTTCAACACGAGCATGACCGGCTACCAGGAAATCTGTACCGACCCGTCCTACCGCGGGCAGATCGTAACCCTGACGTACCCGCTCATCAACAACTACGGCATTACGCCGGTTGACATGGAATCCGTGCATCCGTGGCTGTCCGGTCTTGTCGTACGTGAACTCTGCGCGCACCCTAGTAACTGGCGTGCTACACATGAACTTGACGAGTTTCTTGCGAATAACAACATCCCCGGCATCTATGGCCTGGACACGCGCGCCATTACGCAGCACCTGCGCACATACGGCTTCAAACGCGCCGTGCTCGCGGTGGCGCCGCCGGATGCGCTGCCGGCTGAAGCGCACGATCCCTTTCTGTGGTCGAGCGGTCGCACGCCGGGAATCGAAGCGTATGTGAACGACTGCATAGTGCGCGCACGGCACGTAACGCCGCTATCCGACCACGACGTGGTCGGTGAAGTATCGGTGAATACAGGAACGTACACGGCCCACGCGCCTTGGCAGCCGTGGCCGCTGCCTCAGCAAACTGCCGCGCAGAAACGTGTCGTTTTCATTGACACCGGCGGCAAGCATAACATTGCGCACTCGCTGACCAGTCGCGGCGCCGAGGTGGTATGGGTGCCGTACGGCACCCAGTACGAGGAAATCCGCGACATCGACCCCGCCGGAGTCGTTGTGTGCAACGGACCCGGAGACCCGGAAGTCGGCGCGGTCGCCGCTACGGTCGCAACCACAGCGAAGCTCATGGAGCGCTATCCGCTGTTGGGCATCTGCTTGGGGCACCAGATCATCGCTCTTGCAGCAGGCGCCCGGACGAGCCGCCTGAAGTTCGGTCACCGGGGCGCCAACCATCCGGTGCAGGACATCGAAAGCGGTAAAGTGCACATCACGACGCAGAACCACGGCTTTCAGGTTGACGCTAGCAGCATCCCGGATAACTCCGGCTTCCGTGTGAGCCACATCAGCCTTAACGATGGTTCGGTGGAAGGCCTCCGCCACCACGACCTGCCGGTATTGAGCGTGCAGTACCACCCTGAGGCCTGCCCCGGTCCCCAAGATAACCAGTACATCTTTGATGAATTTGCAGAGCTCATTACATGACAGATCGACCGTCCAAAGTACTCATCGTCGGTTCGGGCCCGATCATCATCGGCCAAGCCGCCGAATTTGACTACGCCGGCACGCAAGCCTGCAAAGCCATGCGGGAAGAAGGCGTAACCTCGATCCTCGTCAACTCCAATCCCGCCACGATCATGACCGATGAGGATATCGCTGATGTCGTCTACATCGAGCCGCTCACGGTGCCGGTAATCGAACGCATCATTGCGCGCGAGCAGCCCGATGGGCTCATTCCTACCCTCGGTGGGCAGACCGGTCTCAATCTGGCCGTTGCCCTCGCCGATGCAGGCGTGCTCGAAAAATACGATGTGCGACTCCTGGGGACGCCGCTTTCGGCAATCCAGAAAGCGGAAGACCGAGAACTATTCCGGCAAACCATGACCGAGATCGGCGAACCGATTCCCGCCAGCAAGACCGTCAACTCGGTGCAAGAAGCCGAGGAATTTGTAGCCGAAATCGGGCTGCCGGCCGTCATCCGACCCGCCTATACCCTGGGCGGCACCGGTGGCGGCATTGCGCATACATCGGACGAATTGCGCACTGTGGTAGCGGGCGGTCTCTCCGCCAGTCCCATCACCCAGGTGCTCGTGGAAGAGTACTTGCTGGGCTGGAAGGAGATCGAATACGAAGTAATGCGCGATAGCGCCGACAACTGCATCACCGTGTGCAACATGGAGAACATCGACCCTATGGGCGTGCACACCGGTGATTCCATCGTTATCGCTCCCAGCCAAACCTTGAGCGACCGCGAATACCAGATGCTCCGCACCGCGTCTTTGAACATCATTCGGTCGTTGGGCATAGAGGGCGGCTGTAACGTGCAATTGGCGCTCGATCCGCACTCGTTTGCCTACCGCGTCATCGAGGTGAACCCCCGCGTCAGCCGGTCGTCGGCGCTCGCTTCCAAGGCTACGGGCTACCCAATTGCGCGCATGGCGGCAAAAATCGCCATTGGCCGTACTCTCGACAAGTTGCCTAACCCAATTACAAAGAGAACTACCGCCGCTTTTGAACCGGCCCTTGACTACGTGGTTGCCAAGATCCCCCGTTGGCCTTTCGACAAATTTCCATCGGGAGACCGCGTACTCGGTACGCAGATGAAGTCCACCGGTGAGGTTATGGCAATTGACCGCACGCGGGAAGCGGCCTTGCAAAAAGCGGTGCGGGGACTTGAAATCGGCGACCGCAGCCTCATGTGGGAAGACGAACAGTGGCAACGCGACCCGGCAGCCGTCTGGCAACACA
>VXOZ01000306.1 GCA_009839775.1 Chloroflexota bacterium
CAGTTGCCGTGGTGGGACCCACACGGGTGGACTAAGCCGCGCGCGCTCCGCCGCGAGGAGTGGTCGACCGGCACTACTCTCGAGACTATGCTGCTTGTCGCGGACAGGCGCATCCCCCTGATCGCCGGTTTCATTGCCGGAGCGGGCGTCTTTGCGTGTCTCTTCGCTGTGATCATGATCCTCATCGCGATCTGGCCGATCATGGTGATGCTATTTACGCTCAACCTGCTTGGGGTTGTTTCGCTCGTTCTGTCCCATACCTTCGGTTGGGTTTCCATTCTCATGGCGCTCTGGCCCGCCCTGCTCATCAGCGGCCTGCTCGGCATGGCGAAAGCGCGTCTCACCATCCGCAGCGCGGAACGCCGTCTACTACCCGTGCCGTTGCGGTCGGTGTGGGACACCCTGCCGGGCTTTCTCCTGAGCCTGATTGGCGTGCCGCTGCTCTTCCTTGGTCTCGCAGTTTGGAAGGAGTTTCCACTCTTGGTCGTGTATCTCATGATACCCTGGCTTCTTTCGGGCCTGGTCTACGACCAGTACTGGCAGGGCTGGTTTGAAGGCATGCACAAATCTTGGCTGGGTTCGGCGGTCTGGTTTCGCCGTGCCCTCAGCCTTTCTTACCTCCTGCACAACGATAGTGAGCTTTTTGGCTGCATCTTTGCCGATCTTGGCGTCAGCGAGGACGGTCGCAAAGCATCGATCCAAGGCTGGTTCCGCACGCCGGATCAAATCAAGCGCGCCCGCCAAGTTGCTCGCCGTATCGTGGGCATCCGGGAAGTTGAGGTCGAATCGCTTCCCTGGGATCTGCAGGATGAGATGTGGGACGAGTACACCGCCACCGGCGTGCGGTCATTTGTCGTCTGACCGCAAGAGTCTGCTGGTTCCGTAGAGCTGCATTGTTTACCGAGAAACTGGCGTAAGAGGAGGGCACATGGCTGACAGACTCTATCCGTGCTTCCTTGCGTTGAGCAGTACAGTGCACTGTTGCACTCATGGGAACTCTCTTGCCTAGTGCTCGGTCATTCTGCGCAGCACGCCCGGCTTAGGCCCTTCTTTGAGGTGGTCACATGGCACAGCCAAATACCCTGGGAGGCGCGGGAGACGACACGCGCTTCCTTTCGCGCCGGGAAATCGTCTCTGCCACGGTTGCCGACGCCCTGGTGATGATCGTTGCCGAGACGGTGACGCTCTTGGCGGGGGCTATCGCCGGCGGGCTTGCGCCGTTGGCTTTCATCATTCCAATCGGACTGGCCGTCGTCCTCTGGCCTATACTCAACACCTTCATGTTGGCCTTGATGGCTGGGGCCTTGCTCTTTGCCGTAGTGCTTACCCCATTGGTGATCCTCTCCGGCTTTTGGGAACGCCTGCGCACGTTCAAAGTCTTAGAAATAGCAGCAGGGCTCATCCTCTTGGCTGTCGTAGTGGTCGGCGTCCTCACGTACCAGACTGCGGAGCCGGGATCCACTCCAATCAGCCTCGGCATGATATTTGGAGGCATGCTCACCATAGTGGCGTTGATCTTGAACACGTCGCCCGTCGTCATTGGCGCGGGTATTCTGGGAGCCCTTATGGCGCTCTTGCGGCGTTTCCAGGCTGATCGCGACGTTTATTGGCGCATTTCCCTTGGCCCCATCGTCTCCGGTTACTTTGGCCCGCACCAGATATTGTCCTTCATTGCCGTACCCGTAGGCCTCGTGGTAGCGCTCAACGTCGCTATACGGGATGGTTGGATTTTAGCGTTTCAGGCTTTTCCCGTGTGGATACTCTCGGGCTTTCTCTTTTGGGCGTATTGGGAGATTGCCCACAAGTACATTCTGGGCAAAATAACGGGCCGTGCCGCCTGGTTTCGCAAGAGTATGGCCCTCGCGAAGGTGCTGGAGGATGACTCGTATCTCTTTGGATTGCGCTTTGAATCCGTAGGCGTGGACGTGGAACGTGGCGTGGCGCAAATCCGCGCGGAGTTTCGTGATCCCGACCAAGTGTACCGCGCCCGCCAGGCCTGCCTGCGCGTTGCCGGCATCACCGACGCCGAGGTGGAAGATACAAGCGATCCATTCCAACGAGTGAAGAAAAAGAGTTGGGAATACTAGCCAAGGAATCTACCGTCAACATGAGAGAGGCTTCATGCGCGTCGATGCCCATCAACACTACTGGAAACTGAGCCGCGGAGACTACGGCTGGCTTACTCCCGATATGGGCCTGCTCTATCGTAACTACCTCCCCGCCGATCTCGAGCCAATCCTCGAGCGGCACAGAATCGACAAGACAGTGCTCGTGCAGGCCGCTCCCACCACAGCGGAGACGGACTATATGCTTTCGCTCGCCGCCGAGCATGACTCAATCGGTGGTGTGGTCGGTTGGCTTGACATGGCCGATCCCGACTTTTCCCGGCTGTTCGAACAGTACCGCCAAGAGCCAGCATTCGTGGGCATCCGCCCCATGTTGCACGACCTGTCCGACGATGCCTGGGTGATACAACCGGTAGTGCTGGATAATCTCAGGGTGTTGACGGCCCACGATTTTCCGTTCGACTTCTTGGTGCGTCCCCAGCACTTGCCCCACGTGCTCCACGTCCTTGAAAAGGTGCCGAACCTGCGGGCGGTGATCGACCACATCGCCAAACCACTCATCAAGGACCAGGTCTTTGAACCGTGGGGAGCGCAGATCAGCGCAATCGCGCAGCACGAGAACGTCTACTGCAAGCTCTCCGGCATGGTGACGGAGGCAGATCACGCGAACTGGAATCCGACCGACCTCAAGCCCTATGTGGAACACGTGGTCGCCGCCTTTGGCTTGGAC
>VXOZ01000259.1 GCA_009839775.1 Chloroflexota bacterium
GCATGGAGTTCAAGGACCCGCAGATCGACTTCACCGGACTTGCCCGCTCCATGGGAGTGTTCGCACGGCAGATCACGGACCCTGACGACATTGCCCCGGCTATCGCCGAGTCCACCGGACGCGTCGGGCCGACGCTGCTTGACGTCATGGTGGACGATGGGTTCGGGAACGAAGGACGGTAGGATCGGCCTGGGTCGAATAACTGCCCGCTGAGTGAGGGATCCGGCTGGTGTTTCCGTCAACCGACATGCGCTGTGCTGGCTGAAACATTGCGCTTGGTCTTCGACCCGGCTTCCGCAATCTCACCAGCTCGTTCCCGGATCTGATGGCGGGAGGGATCGAGGCGCGACCGGTGTTCCAAGGTTCCAGCCGCGCTCAAAGGGACCACAGGACGGCGCGCTACTGCCTGAAACCGAGAACACGACCACTGCGCCGAGAACGTCCCGTACTGCACCGAGGATCCTGACTCAGACTTAGGACTCATAAGGCCCGCGCCGCGGTACCAAGAAGGTACAGACGGTTCGGCCGGACTTGAGATCCGTTATCGCGGCCTTCAACGTCATCGGCTCGCGGCTACCGGTGCATCCGACGTGGTGAAAGTGGCCCACGCCGAGGCCTCCGATACAGAATCCGGCCGCCACGGCCCAGGCGACGGCCGGCCGCGGGTTCGCAATCGCGTCACCGTCCGAGAGGATGAACCCGACCGTGAATGCCTTCGGCGCAGAGAGCGCGGCTGCCCGCTAGGCCTATTTGGCTAACGTTGCCTCGAATTGGTGTTTCTTTCGCACTCGATTGTCGGTTCAAATGGTTATGAGGCATCTGGGACATCTCGGAAGCCTCCCGGGTTGAAACTCAACTTGCAATTTTGCAATATTGGATTGGGAAAGCTAATGCTTTTTGTGCTTTCCGATAGTGGATGCGCATAGTTTAGGTACCCCGATTGTGGGTGGCACTGCGCGCAAAGGACACGACGGCCATGGCGGACGATTTCACAAATAACACCAGCACCGTCGGGACGGTCGCCGTGGGCGGCTTCACCACCGGTGATATCGAAACCTCGGAGGATCAGGACTGGTTCGCGGTCGAACTGGTGGCGGG
Source organism: Chloroflexota bacterium (assembly GCA_009839775.1). Classification (GTDB taxonomy): domain Bacteria; phylum Chloroflexota; class UBA11872; order VXOZ01; family VXOZ01; genus VXOZ01. The sequence goes on from VXOZ01000259.1 coordinate 1,099, forward strand.
AAGAACCTACCGGATCGACCTGGAGGGGGATGTGACCGGTTCCGGCACCTTGAACAATCCCCATCTGTACGGAATCTACGATGCGGATGGCAACAGAATCCCCGGTACGACCGACAACAATGGCGGTGAGGGCCTGAATGCCCGAGTGTTCTTCACACCGACGGAAAGCGGCGTCCATTACGTGTCCGCCGGCGGAAATGCCGCCATCGGCACCTATAAGCTGGCGGTGACGGTTACCGACGACTTCGCGGCCGGCACCATCACGTCCGGGACGGTCGTGGTGGGCGACTCGGCCAACGGCAAAACCCCAACCATAGGCAAGATCGAAACCGCAGGGGATCAGGACTGGTTCGCGGTCGAACTGGTGGCGGGAACGATCTATCAATTCGATCTGAAGGGATCGCCGACCGCCTCCGGCACCTTGTCCGACCCCCGGCTGCGCGGGATTTACGATGCGGACGGCAACTTCATTGATGGCACGACCGATGACAACGGCGGGAAGGGCAACAACAGCCAGGTGATCTTCATGGCGCCGCATAGCGGCGTCTACTACGTGTCCGCCAGCAGCAGCGGAAGCAGTACAGGCACTTACAGGCTGTCGGTGCGAGATACGGGCGACGATTTCCTCGCAAGCACCGGAACCACCGGGACGGTCTCGGTGGGCGGCTCGGCCAGGGGCGAGGTCGAAACCGCAGGGGACCGGGACTGGTTTGCGGTGAACCTGGTGGAGGGAAGAACCTACAGGTTCGATCTGGAGGGAGCGTGGACTCTTGCCGGCACGTTGTGGGATCCCTTTCTGCGCGGGCTCTACGATTCAAACGGCAACATCGTTTCAGGCACGGCCGATGACGACGGCGGGACGAGCCTGAACAGCCAGGTGACCTTCACGCCAACGGAAAACGGCACATATTTTGTGTCCGCCAGTAGCTATGGAAGCGGCACAGGGACCTACAGGCTGTCGGTTACGGTCACGGACGATTTCGCGGCCGGAACCAACACACCCGGGAGGGTCGCGGTGGGCAGCTCGGCAAGGGGCGAAATTGAGACTGATACTGACCGGGACTGGTTTGCGGTCGAGCTGGAGGCGGGGAAAGTCTATCGGTTCGACTTGGAGGGGTCGGCGACCAAATCCGGCACCATGTACGATCCCGTTATCTACGGGGTTCACGATTCGAACGGCGACAAGGTCGCTGGCACGTTCGCCGACGGCGGCGGGACGGGCCATAACGCCCGACTGGTCTTCGCTCCGACGGCAAGCGGCACCTATTACGTGGACGCCGGTGCTTGGGCGGGCTCGGGACAGCAGGGCACCTACAAGCTGACGGTAACGGGGGACGATTTCGCAGCCAGCACCGAAACGACCGGGAGGGTGGCAGTGGGCAGCCCGGCCTCGGGCGGGGTCGACTTCTCAAATGACCGGGACTGGTTCGCGGTGGACCTGGTGGGGGGAAAGACCTACCGGATCGACCTGGTGGGATCGGGGAACTACGCACTCAGCGAGCTCACGTTGTGGGATCCCGTAATACACGGGATTTTCGATTCGGATGGCGACCTGATTGGCTACTCGGGCAACGATGACTGGGAAGGGGGGGGGTAATATCAAGGACAGCCGGAAGATATTCACACCGGGGGAGAGCGGCACCTACTACGTGTCCGCCGGCTCATGGGTCAATCAGCTCGGCACCTAC
>VXOZ01000187.1 GCA_009839775.1 Chloroflexota bacterium
TCCCGCTGTTTTCTGAAGATATTCTATTTGTCTAGTGGCTCTCTGTCCCCCCCGCCCAGCGCAACAAGCAATAGTGACGCCATCGCACGCTCTTACTCTCGTTGTTTGCAATCTCTGCTGAAAAGCGACCGACGTGTGGAGACAAACGCGCAGGCCTAGCAGATTGCGGCCATACAACCGGCAGTGCGGGATTGCTGGTGCCGAAGGCGGGATTCGAACCCGCACGGGTGTTACCCCACTGGTTTTTGAGACCAGCGCGTCTTCCGTTCCGCCACTTCGGCATGCCTAAGGATGATTCTAGGCAATAGCATTCACAGAGGTCAAGGAGAGTGGCTTATGTCAACTATCTCGCTGCACGAGCCGTGGCGCGTCAGCAAGGATACGTTCAGCTACTTCCTGCCCAAGCCGGATGCTGTAGTTAATCCCTCGATCTTCGGGGTAGATGAGGGTAGTGTTCGCCAGATACAGCCGGGGGATTGGCGTCTGCGGTTCCGGTTTCTTGTGCTGGTAGCCAACTTCGATCAGCGGCTGGGCAAACGGATCGCCGCCCGACCACATATTCTTCACCATGTCCCGCGAAAACTGGGGATACACCTTTTGCAAGAACGGCAGGTAATGGTCGAATAGCGCCGCGGTCTCCATACGCATCAGCGGATCCCGTGGCGACATGTAGCGCGCCACGTAGAGCAAGTGGCTGCCGCCATAGGCCTCAGGAGATACGAGGTTCGTCTGCTCCACCAGTGCCGTGAAAGGCAAATCCTCAGCACTTATGTTGAGCCAATAGTACGGAGACATGCGCCGATCCAGTTCCAGCAGCAAGCATGAGGCTCCTTTATACTCGATACTGCCCAGCCGAGAACGGTAATCTTCTGGCAGATCGGGAGCGAGGTGAAGGAAGATGGGTGTATGCACGGCTGCCAGCACGAGATCGAAATCGCGTCGCTCACCGCCTGCGACGATTCCGCGCGCCTGACCGTTTTCGACGATAATCCGTTCCGCCGGCGCTTCCAGGTGGATGTGCCCGCCCAGCTCCTCAATGCGGCGCCCAAAGGCATCCACCAGGGTGCGAAAGGAGTTGTCGAAGTAGCCCAGTTGCTCCTTGGCCATGCCTTTTGAACGTGAGGCCGCCCGCACGTAAATGCGCGCCCAGAGCCACGACATGCTCACGCGGTGCCAGTCCTCACCGAACTTTGCTTTCAGCAACCCGCCCCACACGGTGTCGAAGACGTGCTGTCCGCAAAAGCGGCGCATCCAGTCCGCCGCGCTAACATCCTGGAACGGCTGCCAGTGCTTCCGTCGTTGCAGGTAGAGAACCGAAAGGCCAAGCCGGAAGCGCTGCACCGGATTAAGCGGCTTGAAGCGCAATACGTCCGTCGGGCCGTTGAAGGGAAGCAACTGCCCTTTCCAATAGAAGCCCATTGTGGAGTCGACCCAGGTCAGCTTGTCGGTCACACCGAGGCGGTCGGCGGAAGCGAGGAGATGATGGTCGCTGCTAAAGCAATGATGGTAGTAATACTCGACAAAGGTGCTGCCAATCGCGCGTGTTGCAACCTCGCCCCCAAGCTGTGATTGTTTCTCGAAAACGTGGACCTGAGCGCCTTGGGCAAGGAGTGCTTCAGCCGCGGCCATGCCGCTGAAGCCACCGCCAACGACGGCAATGCGCAGCGGCGCAGCGGGAGTGGCGGCCTTACCTGCATTCATGTGACTGTCCAGTTTGATCCTATGACGTGGGCTGGCGAAGCGGAGCCTGGGGCACGTCCGCGGCGGATGTCGGCCACCAGCGATCCTGGCGCGACCACGCAAGCACGCCACCCAGCACGATTACCGGCAGCAAGAGGAGCGCGTGCACGAGGAGAAGATACGCAACCGCCACTTCAGCCGTAATGCCGAACTGCGTGAGGACGAGCTTGCCGGCAAACTCGAAAGGTCCGATGTACCCGGGGGAAGATGGGATTGCAGAGAAAATGTTGATAACACCCATCGCCAACAGGAATATCAGTACCGACTCGTCTATCCCCATGCTGCGAGCGATCACGTAGTACGTAAGTCCTTCAACCAACCAAGAAGCCAGGCTCAGCAATACCATTTCCACAAGGCGCCGTGGCGAGCGCAGGCTTTGCAAGCCTTCGACGAACGACCGTGCCATTCCCACAATACGATAGCCCAATCTGCCGGGAAGCAACAGAGACAAACGCAAGGGCAGTGATAACAGGTAGCCGCGCGCAATTGTGGAAGCTGCGAAAACGGCAAGCAAGAACACAATGCTCGCGCCAACCAACGGCATAAGGAAACTGTCAGGAACTATCTCCCTAAACTCCGCGAAGGCAGAGACAAGCAGTGCGGCAAGCAGCACGGTCAGAGCAAGCGCTCTCCGCACTGTTCGCGCCCGGCCTTGCCCCTGCTGTAAACGCTGCGACCGGTGTGTGGCAACGAGTATGAGCAACCCGGTCGCGACGATGGCCAGCACCGCGGCGATCCGCAATGCCGTAAGCAGCGGTGAGGGCCAGGAAAGGACGACCGTGCATGCAACGATGATGGCCAGGATTGCCAAGACGTCCAAGAGGCGCTCCAGGACAACGGTTGCCAGAGAAACACTCTTGCGAATCCCCGTCTCGCGGGCGAGCAAGAAGACGCGCATCACGTCGCCCATGCGCGCGGGTATGATGTTGTTCACGGTATAGCTGACGATCAGGAGGGCAATCGCCTGCCGCACCGAGATCTTCTCAACCGGCAGCAGGAGACGCTGCCAGCGCAAGCCACGAATAGCCACGCCCACAAAATATATC
>VXOZ01000192.1 GCA_009839775.1 Chloroflexota bacterium
TTTATAAGAGACACGCTTACTTCGGGTCATGTACCGACAAGTTCGGCATCCACTGGCAGTTGAATTACGAAATGCCCGGGGAGCAAGGGTCGGATTAGCAGGCATTTGGGCAGATCTTGACCCCAAAGCGCCTTATCGATAACGCTGCTTGAGTTGTTCTGCATCCACCTCATAGACCTTAAGGCTACCGACCGCATTCTGCGGAAGCGCATAGTGGATTTAGCCGATGAAACGACCACCTCAATTAAGCCGTCGCGAATTGATCGTCAGCGGTGCTGCGCTCGGTTTGGCCGCGTGCGGCGGACCGGCCCGCGGCCGCGACCCGCTCAAGTCTATCCAGCAGGGCTTGGCCGCGGCTGCATTGCCGCCACCGTGGGTACCAATGGTTGTGCGCGGCACGGCGATTGAAGTTGCCGGCCATCGCTATCGCTTCGATGCCGGTCCGTTTCCGACAAGCTTGGAAGTCAACGGCCCCGAATTCCTCTTCGACGCTATCAATCTCGATATCCGCGTCCAGGACGAATTGCTTGTCTGGCAGCGCGCGCGCACGATCTCGGTGGACGCCGCAGAGGTAGAGTTGTTGGCGCGAGGCAACGCGGGTGATCTGATTGCGCAGACGCGTGTAACCATCAGTTACGACGGTACGTGCCGTTTTCGCGTAAGCCTCATCCCACAAGGCATCGTTACCATTGACTCCATTCTGCTCGACGTTCCAATTCTCCGTGGCGAGACTACCCACTACGCGCATCACCTGCTGGGCGCTGCCGCCCTCACCTACTCCTCTCTTGAACTCGGCAGATTGATAGAGGGACGACAGGCCATTTGGGGAGGCGGCCGCATTCCCGATAACGGCTGGTCGGGGGAAATCACGCCGCTATTCTGGGTGGGAAATCCTGACCAGGGCATTGTCTGGTTCACCGAGCAATTGGCTGACCAGCAACGCCAGGCACCCGCAACCCAAATACAGTTGCGGCCGGTAGAGGGAGCCATGCGTCTCCTGGTGGACTTCATCACCGCGCCGCTCGACATGCCCGACACGGTGCATCTTGATTTTGGCTTGCAGCCGACTCCGGTTCGGCCGCCGGAGAGTCAGAAGAGTGCCATCAAGCCTGCCCGTGCCGAATGGTGGCCGGAAGACGGCCGCATGGTGACACAATTCCCCATGCGCGCGACCGGCGATACGCGCAGCACGCTTGAGTCCCTGCGTGATCAAGGCGCCCAGGCAATCCTCCTGGAAGAAGGCTGGTCGGACGTGCCGGGGTTTCCGCACTTCGAGAGCGCGAAGCATGAAGGCGCGTTTCACGACCTGGTAAGCCTGACCCACGACACCGGCCTGAAGGTGATCCCCACCATTTCCGCCGATACGCTTTCTTTCGATGCCCCCGGAGCGGCAGATGTACTAACAGACATGCCGCGGCCGATCCATACGGATGTGATGAACGTGTCGCGAGCACCTGCTAATCAGGTCTCGGAAATGTTTCACACAGAAGCTACGGCGGAGTATTTCGAACTGGCTGTGCGCGCATTTGCCGAGGAGTTTCAAATAGACGGCGTGAATGTGCTCATCGGCGAGCCGACGGTACGGGAGATGCTCCAAAGTGAACGCCGTCCAGGAGCCGGGGCCGCATTAGACATCCAGGGACGGCGCGATCTGTTGCGACGCCTCTATGCGCTCTTCCACGGCGGTCTGCGCGAGAGAGATGAAGACGGCATCGTGATAGCGCACTCGCCAATGCCCTGGAGCATGATTCATAGCTATGCCGATCTGCTCGTAGCGGGACTAAACGTCTACCGGTCTATTTCTTTTCGCGGTCTCAGCGACGAGGCGCTTGCCAAACGGTGGCGACCCGAGGAAGTGCCTTATCTCTACGGCGACGTGACCCACAGGGTACCAACGCTCTTCCAAGTGCCTACGGCCGATACGCTCTTCAGCGTTGGCGTTGGGGGCTACGGGCGCGAAGAATTGACGACCGACCAGGAGTTATTCGGTCTGGCGGCGGTGCACAATACCTCACTGTGGCCGGAAGAATTAGCGCCTTTTGCTCCTTTCGCAGAGCTAGACCGCTTGGAAGAGCTGCGCGTGAGCCTGGGATTTGGCAATGCATCCTGGCATCCGTATTGGATAGTACAGGAACGCCTTGGAGTACAGCCGTCCAGCACGTTGTACGGGTACTGGTACACGGGTTCAGGGTCTATGCTCTTGCTTCTGCTAAACGGGGCCGAATATGATCAGGACATCTTGGTCGAGGTAGCCGCAGCGTCCAACGGCGACGCGAGGCTGCTCGCGGAAGAAGTTTGGCAAGGTCTGCCCGCGCGTACCCGCGACAACTTGATCATTACCACGTTGGCGACCTCGCAGTTCGCGGTGCTGCACATCGAAGCAGGGTAGCCGGCGCTGCCGCGCATAATCGCTTCCGGCTAAGCACCCGGCTCTCGATCTCAGCCAAGCAATCAAGCCAGAGCAAGCGCTAAGACGTACGACATCCACCATGCGCGTGTGGGAACAGCCGCAGCCGCAAGGGCTGACGCCGGTCAGCGCCCCAAGCTCGCAGCGTGAGCGGCGCGGGTCTGGTTTGCGAGGGATACGAAGTCATCGGTGATCAGGCTTGCACCGCCCACCAGTCCGCCGTCGACTTCCGGCTGTGCGATGATCTCGGGCCACACGCCGGGATTGATGCTGCCGCCATACAGGATGCGGATGGCCGCAGCCGTTGGCGTATCGAATTCGCGCCCAATCACCTCGCGTACGAGACCAATCGTGTCGTTTGCTTCTGTCGGT
>VXOZ01000483.1 GCA_009839775.1 Chloroflexota bacterium
ATACTGAACGCCTCTGGGATCAGATGTTCCGCGCCTCGCTGCCCTACGGGCGCAAGGGACTGCCAATCATGGCGATCAGCGGCATTGATAACGCGCTGTGGGACATCAAGGGCAAGGCCGTCGATCTGCCGGTCTATAAGCTGCTGGGGGGCGCCACCAAACCCGACATTCCGGTTTACGCCACCGGCAACCAATCCGCCGTGTATAAGTCGCTGGGGTTTGTGGGCAACAAAGTCGCCATGCCCTACGGCCCGTGGGACGGCGTCGAGGGCATGAAGCTGAACGAAAAGCACGTGGCCGACGCCCGTGAGGCGCTGGGGCCGGACATGTTGTTGATGCTCGATTGCTACATGGCTTGGGACGTTGCCTACACGCTGCGCATGGCCGAGCGCCTGCGCCCGTACGACGTGTTCTGGATTGAAGAAGCGCTGCCGCCCGACGATTATGACGGCTACGCCGAATTACGCCGCCGCATTTCTTGGACACGCATCACTACCGGCGAGCACGAGTACACGCGCTTTGGCTTCCATGAACTCATTCAACGCGGCTGTGCCGACATCCTGCAGCCCGATCTCGCCTGGTGCGGCGGCATCACCGAGGCCCACCGCGCCGCGCAGATGGCCGAGACTCACGGCATCGACGTCATTCCCCACGTCGGCGCTACTGCCAGCTATCACTTCTGCATCGCCCACGGCAACGCGCCGCTGGTCGAGTTCATCTTTCGTGCCGGCGACGGCAGTGAACTCGCGCCGGTGCAGCCCTTCTTCAGCGGCGAACCGCTCCCAGAAAACGGCCGCGTGCGCCCGCCGGAAGCTCCCGGTTGGGGCTACGCGCTTGCCCCGGAGGTTACGCTGGAACGCCCGCACCCCACATCGGAGAGCAAAGAGGAGGTTGTGCCCGGTTCGGCAGGACTGGGAACGGGAGAGTAACGCTAGGAGCCTCTTGCCAACTGCCGCTGCGGAATCCGCTGACAGAGTCATGAGATTGTGAAAAGACCCGGTACTAAGACTTTTGCGAAACGCCTACCCCGCTAGACAGAGTTGAGCCGGGCTTTGAGGAAATTGCGACTTCCTGGATTCCGGCTTTCGCCGGAATGACGAATTCATGCAGGGGTTTCCGTAAGCGAAGAAAAGCGTGGCAGTTACCATGAAAATCGTCGATATCGAAGCCCTAATACCAGAAACGCCCAAACGCCGTAGCTGGCTGGTGGCAGAGCGTATGGCCAGCCCTATGGGTGCCTATCCGGAGTATGCCGAGACACGCACCTCATGGCAGGGCATGGTGCCGCGTACGCTCGCGCGGGTCACCACCGACGAGGGTATCGTCGGCATCGGCGTAGGTGGCGGGGGCGTGCCCAGTTGCCACATCATCGAACACCACCTCAAGCCCTTGCTCGTCGGCAGGGACCCCTGCGATACCGAAATGCTCTGGGACCTCATGTACCGCGCCACGCTGCCCTACGGGCGCAAGGGGCTGCCGATCATGGCGGTAAGCGCAATCGATAACGCCCTCTGGGATATCAAGGGCAAGGCAGCCGGGGTGCCGGTCTACGTGCTCCTCGGCGGTAAGGCGCAGGGTCTCGGTACCCAACCTCCTACCGTCCCCCTCTACGCCAGCGGCAACCGCTCCGAGGCCTATCCGACCCTGGGATTCACCCGCAACAAGGTCTTCATGCGCTTTGGGCCGCATGACGGTCCCGAGGGTATGCGCCGCAATGAAACGCAGGTTGCGGAGGCCCGCGATGCGCTTGGACCGGACCGGCTTCTCATGGTCGATGCCTGGATGGGCTGGGACGTACCGTATGCTCTTGCCATGGCCGAGCGCCTGCGCCAGTATGACGTCTACTGGCTGGAAGAACCTCTGTTTCCCGACGACTACGACGGCTATGCCACGTTACGCAGGCGCCTGCCGTGGCTCCACATTGCCTGTGGCGAGCATGAATACACGCATTACGGCTTCCATGAACTCATCAAGCAAGAATGCGCCGACATCTTGCAACCCGATCTCGCCTGGTGCGGCGGCATCACCGAGGCGCGGCGCGTGGCAGCCATGGCCGAGACTCACGGCGTGCAGGTTATTCCCCACATTGGCGGCGTGATGAGCTACAACTTCGTCGCGGCGCACGCGGTCTGCCCTATGGCCGAGTTCATCTTCGGCAGCGGCGACGGCACCGAGATCGCCCCCATTCACCCCTTCCTCTTGGGCGAACCCCTGCCCCAAGACGGAGAGGTAGAGTTAAGCAATGCGCCGGGGTGGGGAGTGGAGCTTGCTCCGCAGGCCACGTTCACGCGGCCTCATTCAACGTAGCTTGCGCTACGAGCGTAGTCTTCGCTCACAGCCATTGCTCGGCGATCCACTCCTGGATCAGCGTGAAGAGCTGACTTTCGCTCAGGATTAGGCTAACCACGAGCAACCCCGTCCAGCCGACGAAGCTGGCAAGCAGCGCCTTGGCAATCGAACCCTTCAACGCCGGACGCAGCGCCAAGACACCATATTCGATCAGGGCCAGATACGTAAGGGCGGCGAGCGTAACGCCATAGAGCGGGATAATCTGAAAGAACAAGAAGATGGACGGTACGTACGCGAAGGCGAGCGTGCGGAAAAGCTGCATGAAACCTGCGCGGCTTCTGAAGAGCACTTTACACAGCGCATATGCCACGAGCAACCAGATGACCCAGGAAACCAAGGCATCGCTCATCGCTCTGGCAACGTAACCGAAAGCGCCAAAGAAGCCGAACCAGAACATCCCTATGAAGAGTAGAC
>VXOZ01000244.1 GCA_009839775.1 Chloroflexota bacterium
GGGTTAGGGTGAGGGTGATTCCTTCCTGTCGGCATGGTTCCTTAATGGTTTGATGCTATCTCGTCTAGGCTCTTTGGGGATTGGAGCCGGACAGCTAGAGATTCCCCTCACCCCGACTCTCTCCCCAGGGAGAGCTGACAGGGTAGGCATTCTCTAATCGGATTCACGTGTCATTCCGAATGGAGCGCAGCGGAGTGAGGAATCTAAAGCACAGCCCTGCAATATCAACATCTTTAGATTCCTCGCTGCGCTCGGAATGACATTTGCCTACTCCTGTCGGCCCTAGGGAGAGGGAGTATCGCCTTTATCTCGGGACCTAGCTATGCAAAGGTCTCCCCAAGGAGAGGGCGTAAATCCTTCGCCTCCAGCCTTAGTTACGCAAGGGTCTCCGCTCTGGGAGAGCGCAGCGTTATCCGTATGGCGGATTCTGCTATGCTGAATCCATGCGAGACCCAATACGACACGTCAAAGCGCTTGCGTTCGCGGTTGCGGTATTCCTGATTACCTCGTTCGCCCTTACGCAAGCAAATCCAAACGTCTTTCCCTTCATGCCGTACATCTGGCCCTACGTGACGGGGGGCTCGCTGAGTTATACCGGCACGGAGCTCGAAAGCGCTCCCGCGCCTGCGTTCACGCTGCAGGACCAGCGCGGCGCGGCGGTCTCTCTCGCCGACCACCAAGGAAAGGTGGTGCTGCTCACCTTCCTCGATCCGCTTTGCACCGACAACTGCCTCATTCTGGCACAGCATATTGCCGCCGCGTATGGCGATTTAGGGGTGGATGCGAAAGACCTGGTGGTGTTGGCAATCAACATCAATCCTGCTGAGCAGACCCCGGCAGCAATGCAGACGTTCCTCCAAAGGCAAGGGCTTGACGAGAATCCGGCCTGGCACTTTCTCAGCGGGGAATGGGAGGTGGTAACGGAAGTGGTCGCTGCATACTATGTATCCGCGGGCGAGCCGAAACCCAGCAAGCCGGGCGAGGTCTTGCACCAGGACGTGGTGTTCTTGATCGATAGGAGCGGCGAACTGCGGATCCTCATAACCTATCCCACGCCGGTGGGCGCCGCGTTGGAAGGCATCATCGTGGAGCGCGTGCGGCAACTATTGTAGTTTCTCAACGCTCTCTACCACGTACTGCGGCTGCGGCTCGTCCTCCTTGCCGCAAGAGCTTGGAAACGTGAGCATGCGTTCGGCCGCTTCGCGCACGACGACCCGGTAGGTGCCGGCAGGTGAAGCATCGGGCGCCGTGTAAGCAAGCGTCACAGTAGCGCTGCCGTCATCCGCATTGCTAGCGGCCGTTCTGCTCTTCACGCGGTATGTTGTCCACGGCCAATCCTCAGCCATCAATACGGCGTGCTCGGCGGCTTGTTCCAAAGGCGAAAGCCGGCCCCAACCGCGATATTGCCGGTCAAGGGCAGTAAACGAACCTTCGCGCGCTACAAGATTGGGCAAAGCGTCGGCTGTCATGTAGGCATAGTAACGGCCTTCAGGAAGGTCGAGCAGTGTCGGCGCCATGCGGTGCCCGCCCAGGTGGCTGCACCGCCAGACACGCAGCGCATCCGGCTGCGCGCGCGCGTAGGCTTCGCGCAGTTCACGGTAGATTTCAAAGCCAAAGGTGGCGCAGCAGCGGTCGCGGCTGCCGTGGTTGCAAACCAAGATCTCGCGAATGTGGCCGGTTGCTTGCTCGAATGCGTCGAATTCCTCAATGCCCTTACTGTAAAGCAACGCATCAACGAGTTCAGGCAGACGAGCCGGCGGCACGAGGTACTCGCGCTTCGCGTAGGTTGGCGACTGTTCATCGGTGTGCGCAAAGGAGAAGAGGCGGGTGAGTCCCGCCTGCGTATATTCGGGGTCGGGCATGAGGCCCGTGACGCGGGGTTCAATGCCGTCATTGGCCGCGCGCGCGATCACCTCCCAAACCTCAGGCGGAAACGTGGCGGACTCCGTTATTTCGCGCGCCCAAGGGACCTCGCATTCCAACGCAAGGTGCGTGAGGTAGGTCGGCGCGGTGCCGATTGGGTGAAATCCCGCTGCTTGCGCTACACGCGAACAGAAGGCCATGCTTGCGGTACTCTCCACCATACTCCCCTTCTCGGCTGCTATGCAGAGGAACGCAATCCAAAACGTAGCGCGGGGGCTGGTCCCCCGCCTCTTTGCAAAGAAAATGCCTGGGATACGGCACAGGTTACAAACCTGTGCTACCGTCGCCCCTACGCATGCGCTTGCGCAAAGTCATCGATACAAACGTGTTGCGCTACGAGCGCACGCGTCCGTATACGACCGTGGTCTTCTCCCGCCAAGATTGTCGGCTCGCGCACACATCCCGCCACCGCACCATGCTACACTAGCAAGGAATTCACCGTAGGGCAACGCGGCAGCGAGGAATGCGCCGAGTGTGATCACGCTAGACCTGCTCCGTGTCGCGCTGCGTTGGGTGCATTTGACCGCGGCGGTGGTGTGGATCGGCGGCACGTTCTTCTACCTGCTGGTCATACGGCCAGCGGTGGATACCGCGGAGAAGTCCGCCGGCTGGGGCAAGCTTCGCCAAGGGGTTGAGCGACGTTTTCATGAGATCGTACAGCTTTGCATTTGGACGTTCTTCATTTCCGGCGGCATTCTGACGTATGACCGGCTGACCTCCGTCAATCCGGGGTTGGATTATATAGCCGTCCTCGTGCTTAAGGTACTATTGGTTATATGGATGGTCTACATTTCCGGCGGGCTGAGGCGAGCGGGTGTCCGTAAGCCGATCAGCACGC